>CAXFTV010000386.1:0-7407 GCA_964005845.1 uncultured bacterium | reverse complement strand
GATCGGAGGTTCGTACATATAAATCAAGGGATGGCGCCCATCGTGATCGAACATTATGCGCGGCGTCGGCATGAGCTACTCCTTTTTTTATAGATCCCCATAGCTGCCAGAATTAGCATCTCCTGTGGGCCCATGTCAAATGCCTCCTTCCTCCCTTCCCTTGTCCTCGATCCTGAGTCGGGTTAAATTGATATTTCGGTATATCGACTGAGATAATGAAAGGAAGGAGTTAGCTGTGAAAGACACCCTTTTTGACCTGAGCGGACGGGTCGCCCTGGTCACTGGCGGCAGCAAGGGGCTGGGCAAGGCCATGGCCCGCGAACTGGCGCTGGCGGGCGCCGATATCGTGATTTCCAGCCGCCACGAAGACGAACTCAAAGCGGCCCTGGACGAAATTGTCGCGGGGACGCAGGTACGCGGCACTTTTTGCGTCGCCGATATGACCCAGCGCCAGGACGTCGAAACCCTGAGCCGCTCTGCCCTGGCCGCAATGGGGAAAGTGGACATCCTTATCAACAATGCCGGCTACAATATCCCCGAAGTCCTCGATGGCATGGGTTTTGAAAACTGGGATCGCACTGTGGAATTGAATCTCACTTCATGCGTCGCCCTGACCGCAGCGCTGATACCGCAAATGAAAGAACGGCAGTGGGGCCGGGTCATCAACATTTCATCGATCATGGCTCTGGGCGGCAAGGAAGGACGTTCATCCTACGCCGCTACCAAGGCCGCGTTGATCGGCATGACCCGGGTCCACGCTCTGGAACTGGGGCCCTACGGCATTACCGTCAATTGCTTGTGTCCGGGCCCCTTCCTGACCGATCTGCCCAAATCCGTGCTCAGCCAGGAACAAATAGATTCCTTCTCGCGCCAAACGGCCGTGGGACGCTGGGGCGATCCCCGCGAACTAGCTGGTCCAGCCCTGCTAATGGCCAGCGAAGCCGGTAGCTATATCACCGGGACGACCCTGACCGTGGATGGCGGGGTCATGTGCAGGACCTTTTAGCTGAGCATACAAAAAATACCACCGGCATTCACAACAGCAGAAATAGGAGTTAAACCGCGTTATGATTGAAGATCCTCCCCTCCTCAAGGTGCGCCGCAACTTTCCGCGCCCCGAAGACGCCGCAACCCGCCCCCTGCGCCACGTTCCCACCGGTTTTGTGGTGGACTGCATGGACGGCCATGGCGCCCTCGACTTCCAGATCAAGCCACTCGACCAATCGACCTGCAAGCTCTTTGGCACCGCCATCACCTGTCATACCGGACCAGACGACAACCTGGCCATCTTTGCCGCCATTGAAGTAGCGCAACCGGGCGATGTCTTGATGGTGTCAACGGACGGATTTACCGGCACCGCCGTGACCGGTGACCTCTTGCTGGGCATGGCCCGCAACCGCGGCATTGCCGGTTTTGTAACCGATGGACTGGTGCGCGATATCGACGGCATCCTGCCGGTGGGGCTGCCGACATTCAGCCGGGGGGTCACCCCCAACTCTTGCGTCCGCAACGGTCCGGGCACAGTGGGACTGCCCGTCACCATGGCCGGCGTTGCCGTCGATGCGGGCGATGTCGTCATCGGCGACCGGGACGGCGTCGTCATCGTACCCCGGACAAAACTGGCCGAGGTGTGTGAAAACCTGGTGGCAGTAAAGGAAGCCGAAGCAGATCTGGCCCGCCAGGTCCGCCTGGGACGGGACAATATCGATTCCATCCGCGAAATACTTGCCTCCGATCGCACCCAGTACATCGATTGAGATCTCCCGGCTCCTTGCCCGGACCACAGCCGAGGCGGCTCCTCTCCAAGGCCCCTGACGCGAGCCACCGCTCGCCGCTACCACCCCGACTTCAGCGGCTACCATCCAGCTAAGCGCCTACAGCGATGGCCGCACCAGAGCTTTTGATCCGCACCTGCCACACCCATTCTCATGGGCCCAGCGAGAACGGCGCATCTGCGGGAAAACATCGAGAGCCTGCGGCATTTTCTCGCCCGCCTTGACGCATTCCGATGGCAGTTATCTTATCTTATGGAGGCACCTAGGCGCCCATAGCACCTCCCCTACTCCCAGTTGCTGCTAACTGGACCCAAAGGGTCGATAAATTCTCGCGCTCCATTGCTTAAACGGGAGAAAAGAAATTGGCAAATAAACGGATTGTCACGACCGCACCCATCGATCGGATCGCCATCGATATCCTGGAGGAAATAGCGCCTTTTGAAACCGCATCCACACCCGCTGAAGAAACCCTGATGGAGCTGATGCCGGGTACTGTTGGCCTGGTGGTCCGGGGAGAGGGCAAAGCCACGGCCCGCATGCTCGCGGCCGCTCCCGACCTGGCCGTCATCGGCCGCCCCGGAGTCGGCTACGACTCCGTAGATCTGGAAGCGGCCACGGCCCGCAAGATTCCCCTGGTCTACACCCCGATCGGCGGCTTTGCGGTAGCCGAAGGTGCTCTGGCGCTCTTGCTGGGACTGGTAAAAAAACTCCCCCTGTGCGATCAGATCGTCCGCAGCGGCCAGTGGAACCAGCGCTACGATCACGAAACCGGCGATATCACCGAACATACCCTGGGCATTGTCGGTCTGGGGCGGATCGGAGCTCACTTTGCGCGTCTGGTGCATCCCTTTGGCGCGACCCTGCTGGGCTACGACCCCTTCGTCGATCCCCGAATTGCCAGCGACCTGGATGTTGAACTGGTCGAGTTAGACGATTTGCTCCAGCGCAGCGACTACGTCTCCGTGCACACACCACTCAACGACCACACCCGCGGTCTGCTCGACAAAGAGCGCATCGCTCGGATGAAACCCGGTGCCATCCTCATCAACACCTCCCGAGGCGGCACCATTGCCAGTCTGGACATCCTCGCCGATGCCCTGGAAAACGGCCCGCTCGCAGCCCTGGGACTGGACGTCTTTCCCACCGAGCCGCCCGACGCTTCACATCGGATTTTCAAAGATCCCCGCTGCCTGTTCTCCCCCCACCTGCTCGGTATCAGCACCCTGGCCATGAGCCGCATGTACAAATCCATGGCCACCGACATGGTCGCAGTGCTCAAAGGCGAGCGTCCGGTCCACTGCGTCAATCCCGATGTCTTCGACTAGAGAAAAACTATGTCCTTATCACCCGATCTGCTCGACGCCCTGCGCCGCTACGACAGTCCTACCATCGCCAACGCACTCGAAGCCTTTGCCCTCCGCGATCCGGTAGATGGGTACGCCTCGATGGAATTGCGCTGCCAATTTCCCGCCCGCCCGCCCATGGTCGGCTACGCGGTCACCTGCACCGCCGATACCACCTTGCCGGGCGACCGGCGCCCCATTCGCCTCGGGGAGCTGGTCGACGTCTTTGCAGCAGCGCCCAAACCAGCCGTCCTAGTGATTCAATACGTGGGGCAAAACCGCCTCAAGAGCTGTTTTGTCGGCGATATGTTCTGCGCCTGGCTGGCAAAAATGGAAGGGGTTGGACTGGGTTACCGACGGCGGTGTCCGCGACCGCTCAGGTATCGCGGAACGGGCCCCGAATATACAGCTCTTCGCCCCTGGCTGGGTGGTATCGCACGGCCACGGAGCCTTCCTCGATTTCAATGTCACGGTATCGATCTGCGGCATGACCATTCGGCCGGGCGAACTGTTGCACGGCGACGCCAACGGCCTGGTGAGTGTGCCGCTCGAGATTGCCGCCGAAACCGCCCATCAGGCCGCTTTGGTCCGGGCCGAAGAGGCAGATTATTTCGCCTTCCTCGACAGCGATGAGTTCACCCCGGAAAAACTGAAGCGCCGCCTGGCCAGCCACGACGAATATGTGCAGCAACCGCAGGGCCGCCCGGAGCCCTAGGAATTTGACTTGGAAACCGCTTTTTTTGCAAATTAAATCTGCTCCGCCGCTGCACCTTTGAACTCGCCCGGAAATCACCTGGGGATTTGTGCTCGCGTTCGGACGCCGAAAATTAATTGCTGGACGCACCCCGTCCAACCAGAAAGGGCTCCATCATGACCCCCGCAGAAGTGCTCTCCCACGAACCCATTGTGCTCACCCAATCACAGCGCCACTTCTACTTCGAAAACGGCTACCTGCTGCTCGAAAATCTCATTTCCCGGGAATGGATCGAACGCCTGCTCGAGGCCACCGCACAAATGGTCGAGCGCAGCCGTGCGCTCAAGCAGTCGGATGCGGTCTTCGATCTGGAGCCCGGACACACCTCAGACACCCCCCGCCTGCGCCGCCTGACCAGTCCGGTAGACCACCATCCGGACTACTGGGAATACGGCTCCCGCTCCATTCTGGTAGACGTGGTAGCCGATCTCGTAGGACCGCACGTAAAGTTCCACCACGCCAAACTGAATTTTAAGTGGGAAGAAGGCGGCGAGGAAGTAAAATGGCATCAGGACATCGGCTACTGGCCGCACACCAACTACAGTCCCCTCACGGTCGGCACCTATCTGCACGACGTCGACGACGACCAGGGCCCTCTGGCGGTGATCCCAGGCAGCCACGAGGGCACCCTTTTCGACCAGTACAACAAAGAGGGCACCTGGGTAGGCTGTCTGAGTGAGACGGATATGGCCGGAGTCGATTTCGGCAAAGTGGATTATCTCAAGGGACCGGCCGGGTCCATTACCATCCACAACTGCCGCACCATTCACGGTTCCAAAAAAAACCTCTCCCCTATGGGGCGTCCGCTCTTGCTCTACGCCTATTCCGCAGCCGATGCCTTTCCCTACACCTTCAACCCGCTCAATAGCCCCTACACCGGCAGCATCGTGCGCGGCGAACAGGTTCGCTGGGCCCACCACGATCCCCGCGCCTGCCTGATCCCGCCCGACTGGTCGGGCGGTTATACTTCTATTTACGCGGTGCAGCAAGAAGAAGATTGGGAAGCAAAATAAAGGCTCAGAGCAATTTTTTGATCCGCTCGATCACCTCTGCGGGCGTCGCGGCCTCGAAGAGCAATCCCTCTTCTCTGTAGGCATCAAATGAGGTCCCGACATCGAAGTCCAGCAGCACCACCCGGCGCCGGTTCTTCAAGGCCAGGGCAATCTCCGACAGCGTCCCCGCTTTACCCGGACAGGCCACTACCACATCGCTGCTGAGGATGTTGACGTAGTTGCGCGCGTCGCCGATGCCCGTGAGAATCGGGATGTCGATGTATTCCGAGGCCCCTCCGGGCCGGTCGTCCGGCAGAATGCCGATGGTCAGGCCGCCTTGCTCCCTGGCGCCGCGGGCCGAAGCTTCCATAATGCCGGCCGGCCGCCCACCGTTCAGCAGCACCCATCCCTGTGCGCCAATGAGCTGTCCCAGACGATGGGCCGCTGCTAGGGCATCCGCGTCGGCCCGCCCACCCCCCATGACCCCAATGATCGGCCTTCTCATCTACTCTACTCGGCGCCCAGGATCGCGTCGATTTCGCCGCTGCACTCCTCCAGCGCCCGCGCCAGAAAGAAATCGCCGCCCCAGGGTACCATCTGCGCTCCCCGGGCACGGCGCTCGGCCAGTTGTTCCGTGGAACCGGCCGTGATCCCCCAGGCCTTGCCGTGTTTCCCCGCTGCTGCGGCTACCCGTTCAATTACATCGTCAAGGGTCATTGAACTGCCGCTAACGGCAAGCCTCAAGCCCATATCGCCGGGTCCGATAAAGAGCACATCTATGCCCGCTACGGCAGCTATTTCCTCCGCGTTTTCCACCGCCTCCGGGGTCTCAATCTGCCCGACGATGAAGGTCTCCCTATTGGCATCCGCGTTATAGGTACTCCCCGGCGCCCAGGTGCCCAAACCGTAGTCCGCATCCAGTCCGGCCCCATCCATACCGCGATTGCCTTCGGGAGGAAATTTGACCGCATCCACCACCCGGCGCGCGATTTCCACGTCTGAAGTAAAGGGAATCATGAGCCCGCTGGCTCCATCTTCCAAATAACGGTAGAGACGCGTGCGCTCCAGGGTCGGGGGCCGCACCATGCAGTCGATATCGTGGGCATGGCACATGGCCAGCAGGGCCTGTACTTCACGGTCGGTCATCGCCCGGTGCTCCAGATCGAGCCAGATGCCGTCGTACTCTCGGTGGGCGGCGTGACGCACGAAAAAGGGAATGAAATGCCCCAGGCCACAAAAGCGTGCGAAGTGGCCGGCGCGCAACTTTTTCAGGACTTTGCTCGTTCTCATCTAGCGTTCCTTTCTCAACTGATAACCAGGTATGAAAGCCAGCCATCGCATTCTTCATTGATGATCTGGTGGAAGACGCCGCGCGGCAGATAAACCGCATCCCCCTCGGCCACCTGATGCACCTCGTCGTCGGTGATCATGGTGCCCCAGCCTTCCAGTATATAGTAAATCTGTTCTTTGTCATCGTGCTTGTGGTTGTCGGCCGCCTTGCCCCGGACCAGAGCCTGGCGGGCGATGTAGTACATCCCCAGCAAACAGGGCTGCTCTGTAGAAGGTTCATCTTCGTCGACGGATTCGAGCAGATTCCAGGTCACCGCCGCCCCGTGCACGCCGGCCGTCGGGGTAGTATCGCGCCAGTTCACCACCCGCGACGCGCTGCCCTGCCGCTCCACCGGACAACTGATGATCAACTGCTCGAGCCATTCGTCGGAGTCCTCGTTGAGCAACTGGTGTCTGGCTCCGGGAGCAAAATAGGCCACCGATCCCTCCCGCACCGGATGGCGTTCGCCGTCGATAATCACCTCACCCTCTCCCGAGAGAATATAGTAATACTGCTCCACGGTATCGTGCGCGTGGTAATCCGATTTTTTGCGCCCCTGCATGGCATAGTGGTGCAAACCGCCGATCTTTTCCAGGCAGGCGTGCGCGCCCTCGCTTTCCCCGCTGCGCTTGAGCAACACCGGCCAGATAAGGGCACTCTCGTGTCCGATCCGTGGATCTTTATCCCGCCAGTTGCAGACCACAACTTCCGCTTCCGCCATAATTGCCATCCTTTCCGATATTTTTCGCGTTACAATGCCAGCATCTGTACATACCCGGCGCGATTGGGTGAAGCTATAAAGATATCTATATTCATGAGTTGGGGAAATACCGCAATACCCGTATCAGTGCTTCCCGACCGACCGCAGCTAGCCGCCCCTAAGGACGGGACGAGGGCCTTGCCGCCCGACCTCTATGCGCGGGCGGTGACGCGGCAGGTACGCACCCGAGTTGGAGCGCGCCGGGCGCCATAAAAGGAGCGCGGCAAACTGCCCTTCGGGCGGCTACCGATTAGTTGAAACACTCTTATAACTTCAGACAGAGAGGAGCCTTTATGTACGATCTCAAGGGCAAAGTTGCCCTGGTAACCGGAGCGGGCGGCCGACTTGGCATCGGCCGCGCCATTGCCATCCACCTGGCCCGTGACGGCGCCGATATCGCGGTCAACGACATCGGCGCGCCGCCCACTCCGGATTGGGGCGGCGCGGCGCAGG
>CAXFTV010000385.1:0-10863 GCA_964005845.1 uncultured bacterium | reverse complement strand
CGAGGTATCGCAATGCACCACTTCTTTTCCATTCAGGACCACCCGCACCCTGGGCCCCTGGCAGGAAACCTCGATCGCATTCCAGCTCCCCGCCGGCCGCGACGCCTCCTGCGCCGGCGCCACCGCATCGTAAATTCCCCCGTTTGACTTTGCCGTCAACGGGCTGCGGCCCGCGTCCAAGAGCTGAATCTCCATCCCCTGATAAGCGGGGCGATCTGCCTCGCTGGTGCGCAGAAAGATGCCGCTGTCCCCACCCGCCCCGATCCGATATTCCAGCCGCAGCACAAAATCGGCAAAACTCTCCAGCGGCCGAATCCAGCCCCTGCCTTCTCCGTCGCATGCGAGCAGGCCCCGCCGCGCGCTCCAGCTCGTGGCGGGGCCGATAATTTTCCATCCCTCCAGATCCCTCCCGTTGAACAAGAGCCGGAACCCCTCGGCCTCCTCCTCGGGCCGCAGCTGCGCCGGGTAGGGGGGAATCTCGATCTCCCCCTTTGCCAGCATACTCAGCAGCGGTGAATCCTCGATTTCCAGCGGCAGGTAGACCCGGGCGCGACGGCGCGCGGATTCATAGGTCGAAAAAATCACCTCCGCGCCCTGCAGGGCCCTGCGGCTGGAAGTCGACGACTCGGCGCCGCCCTGCAGCCAGGAAATCGCATCGAGAATGTACAGGGTCGTTTCCCCGTCCGGTTTTTCCCGCGCTCGAAGCGGCAGAACTTCCCAGTCGGCACCGCCCTTGCGCAACACCCGCACCGCATCCCTGCCACTATTTTCAATCATGCCCTCGGTGCCGATCAAGCGATCCTGGATCGGACTGGTCTCGCCCGTCACCAGCAAACCAGCCACGCCGTTTTTCCACTGCACGTACGAAATTCCGTGCGTCTCTATCGGGATGCCGAAAATCGTCAGATCGTCGGCGCAATTCACTTGTCCCATCACCCATTCTACCGGCTGGTCCTCGTTGTAGAAGAACATCCGGTCGAAGCGATGCGTCCCCAGGTCGAAGAGGTTGGAGCAAAAACCTTCGATCCTGAGCAATTGCCCGATGGCGCCCTCCCGCACCAGCTCGCGCACCTTTTGGAATGTCGGTCCGTAACGCGTCTGGTGGCTGAAGGTCAACCGCACCCCGGCCGCCGCGCATACCTCGTGCATCCGGCGGGCGTCTCCCCAGGTCGGGGCCATTGGTTTCTCGCAGTTGATCAATTGCACTCCGGCCGCCACACTTGCCAGCACCGCATCCAGATGTAAACCCGTCCACAGGCAGATACTCACCACATCCGGTTTCTCCCGCTCGAGCAGCTCCCGGTAATCCTCGTAGTGCCGCGCTATGCCCAGGTCGGCGGCACACTGCGCCGCCGTGGCTCCAACCAGGTCGGCGCAGGCGACCAGTTCCGCGTCCGCCGCCAGGTATCCCAGCGCATGGGAGCGGCCGCGCCCACCGCAGCCGATCAGTCCCGCTTTCAACTTTGCCATGCTCTTCTCTCCTCTATGTAGAGATTATAAAGGATCTTTGGCTTGAATGGTCAAACGGTGGCAACGCTCGCTGCTCAGGCGCATTGAGAAGACTCTGAGAAGCCCTCTCAAAATTCGCTCTGCGGCCGTGCGAAGCCCAGATTGGAGTTTTGAGAGGACTTCTCAGGACAGTTCGTAGTGTCGCGGCGCGGGCAGGGGCACCGGCGGTGCGTCCTCGGTGCCGATACTCCAATCGGCCAGACGCAGCTGCAGGGCGGCCCGCACGTCCCGATTGACCTCTGCGGCCACGACGTTTTCCAATTCCCACGGATCGTTGACCAGATCGTATAGCTCGTCGCCGTCTCCCATGGGATCGTGCACGTATTTCCATGCCTGCGTGCGCACCATCTTGCGCCGCCCCTCCGCCTCGCGCCACTGCAGCGAATCGATCAGGGTCTTGCGTCCCCAGGGCCGCGGCATGCGCTCGAGATCCGCCATGCGGAAGGGGGGGCCGCCCGCTCCGTATTCCGCAAAAGTCGCCTCTCGGGGCACTGCATCCGTCGCCGTCGGCAAGGGACTTCCCTGCATCGACCGGGGCACTTCCATACCCTGCAAGCGCAACAAGGTCGGCACCACGTCGATCAGATTGGCCATGCTCTCGTCGCGCACGCCGGCGGCCAGTTGCCCGGGCCAGGACACAATCAGCGGCACCCGCGTCAGACTGTCGTAGAATACCCCGCCTTTGCACTGCATTTGATGCTCGCCCATAAAGTCGCCGTGATCCGAACAGAACACGACAATGGTATTCTCCTGCAAACCCAGACCCTCCAACGCCTGCAGAATCCGCCCCAGGCCATCGTCCATGAAGCGAACCATACCGAAGTAGGCGGCCATTACTCCGTACACGTCCTCGATGGGAGCGTCCGCCATGCCGAGCATCTCGTAGAGCACCCGGTTGCGTTCCGGCGCTCCTGCGTCGGAGAATTCTTCCTTCCTCCAGGGCGGCAATTCGATTTTTTCTGGTGGGAATAGAGCCGCGTATTGCTCGGCGACCATCCAGGGTTCGTGGGGATCCGGGAAGGACACCCAGAGGGCGAAGGGCTGGTCCCGGTATTTTTCCAGAAAGCGCACCGTCTGCCCCGCGACCAATCCAGAGGACTGATCTTCCAGCGGCAAATCCGTAGTGGCGTACCCGAAGCGCGGATTTTGCGCCACCATGCTGCGGAACTGCGCCCTCACCTCTTCCCTGCCCGCCCGCGGCCTGAACCACTCCATGCCCCAGCTTCTGTCGTCCTCGTTGCCGCCGTGGGTTATGCCCTTCCACACGTCGAAGAGCCGCAGGTCATCCTCCTGCTCAAAGCAGTGATTCTTGCCGATCAGCCCGGTGGTATAGCCGGCTTCCTTCCACAGCCGAAAAGCATGGGTCGCCCCCGCCGGCATCAGCGTTTCATTGCGGCGCCCGCCGTGCGCGTGCGGATACTGCGCCGTCCAGAACGAAATCCGCCCCGGGACGCAGAGCGGATGGGGTGTGATGGCGTTCTGGTAGAGGATACCCGCTGCTGCCAGCCGCGCCATGGCCGGCGTCTGGCAGAAGCTATTGCCGTAGAGATGGCTGGCTGTGGCCCGCTGCTGATCGGTCATGATCACCAGGATATTGGGTCTGTCTGTCATGGGCTCATTTCTTTTGCCAGGGCAAGGCGCCGGCTACGAGAGCCTTGCGCATATTGCCCAGCCAAATGGGCCAGAACCACTGCGTCTGGCTGGCGGCAGGCAAAAAAGCCGGATCGAGCAGATACTTTCTCGTTGGCTCGATGTCCTGCTGCAAAAAGCTTTCTATAGTGGAGTAGGGAATCCAGGCGAAAGTGCTGCGTTCCAGATAGGCGTCGGTGGAATCGGGCACGGGGTGATTCATGATGCGGGTCGCCGGGACGAATTCGACCGCGGCAAAATAAGAGGCGAAGTCCCCGTCCATCACCGGGGGCTGATCTTTGATCTTTTCCTGCAGAACGGCGCGTTTGAAGTAGCCCCGCGATTCTTCTTCGCCTTTGTGAGCCGCCGTCTCTGCCATGCTTTCGCCGGCGCGGCCGCCGCCGCCAAAACCCGCCCATCCCCTCTTGCTGCCCGCGTGTTCGGCCAGCAGCAGATAAACTTCCTCCCCCGCCTCGAAATACAGGACCATGCCGGCTGGTTGTTCGCCGACGGCGGGTCGGCACAAAGACAGCGCCAGGAAGGCGCCACATAATATCGTCCACTTGCTATTTACTTTCATTGCGATATCCTCCATAACTGCTATGTTTTGAGCCGGCGACACGCTTCTAAAAGGTCGGTTGAGCTGGTCGTATAGCCGATGGTCAGCGCCGCATCTACGGCGCAGGCGCGCGACAGCGTCAAGTCGCCGGCAGTATCCCCCACTTCAATGGCTGTAGTACAATCTTCTACCAGGACGATTTCGTAGCCGCGCTCCTTCATTGCCCGCATGCCGTAGTCGCGCGAGGGCACGCACATATTGGCGGCAAAGCCCATGTAGAAGAGAAAGAGTCCGCCGCGGCGAGCCAGGAGCCGGTGCAAAGCCTCGCCGTTGGCCACCACGCGATCGTCGCCGCCTGGTTCGGCCTCGGGGACGATGCGCCGCTGGCGGATAATGCGGTCGTACTCTGCGGATTGTTCCATGCCAGGACGGACAAAACTGGCGTATTTGCCTTCTCTGCGGCGGAATTCCGCCGGCGGCCAGTCCGCTCCCGGCGGCCGGGAATTTTCGACTTCCGCTTCCAAGAACGCAGCGTATTTGCGGGCACAATCCGGACTGGGACCGTGGACCACCAGTGCACCGAGCTGGCGAAAGGCCCGCAATACCGGCACGATCCGCTCCCGGGTAATCCGGGTAGCGCGTTCGAGATGGGTCTGTATATAGTGCTCGGACCAGACGTCGACCAGCACCAGTGCCACTTGTTGCAGCGGCAATTCCCAGCGCAGCGAACGGCGGTGGCAATCCGCTTCGTCGAGCTCCGTCAGGCGCTCGTATTCGTAGTAAGTCAGGTCGATATCAAGTGTTTCCATGAACTCTTAGAAGCCAGTCTTAAAATTCGCTCTGCGGCCCGAGCGAAGCCCAGATTGAAGTTTGGGGACGGCTTCCCAGGCTAACCTTTGCGGATCTACACTTCCAGCGCCATACCGCTATCGCCCGGATCGGCCCCGCCGTCCAGTTCGCCCGTTGCCGGATCGATGAGAATCCCGTGCACCGAGGCAATGCCCCCGTAACTCGAAAGGGTGCGATTGATATCGTGTCCCAGCGCTCTGACTTTTTCGCAAACCGACGGGGCAATGCGCGCGTGCGCGACGATTACATCGTCCTGGCAGTCGAAGCGCGGCGCGGCAATCGCCTCGGTCGCGCTCATGCCCTGATCGATCACATTGAGAATGGCGTGCAAAATGCCCGTCACAATCCGCGTCCCTCCCGGAGCGCCGACGCTAAAATAGGGCTTCTCGTCCACCTTTACAAGAGTGGGTCCCATGCCGGTCAACCTCGATTTTCCAGGCTCGATGGAATTGCTTTGGCCCGCTACCGGATTAAAGCAGTTCATGCAGTTGTTGTACATGAAACCGAGCCCCTGGGTTACGACATCGGCACCCGACCCGAGCGAGTGGGTCAAGCCAACCACATTGCCCCCCGAATCGACGACGGAAAGATGGGTAGTAGAGGGCGGCTCCTGCGCCTGCCAGCGCGGAATTGCAATTTTTTCGCCCCCATCGATGCGCCGCCGCCATTGCGCTGCGCGCTCTTCCGATAGCAGGTCGGCGAGCGGCACCTCCACAAAGGCGGGATCGCCGACCAGTTGGGCGCGATCCGCCCATGCCGCCTTCATTGCCATCGACACGGTATAGATATACTCCGGGCTCAGGTGCCCCAGCGCGGCAAGGTCATAACCCTCGAGAATCTTGAGCATCTGCAAAATCGTGACGCCACCGCCGGGGGGCTGATTGGAGGCCAGCCCGAATCCCCGATAGGACGAATAAAGCGGTCGGGTCCGGGTAACCTCGTAGCCATTGAGGTCGTCCAGCGTCACAAAACCGCCGCCGCGTTCCGTATCGGCAGCAATCTGTCTGGCCAGGTCGCCCCGATAGAAGACCTCTGCACCGCCCTCGGCAATGATCGAAAAGGTCCTGGCCATATCCGGATTGGCGACAAATTCTCCACCTCCTTCGTAGGCCGACCTGCCGCAGCTGACCCAGGGCGATGATTCCGCCCCGATAGGTTTGGCGCTCCATGCCCGCGCGGTGGCATCGTCGACCTCGAATCCCCCGGCGGCTACTTCTATCCCGGGCTGGACGACTTGCCGCCATGGCATCGTGCCGTATTCCGTTTGGGCTGCGTACAGACCGGCGACCGTGCCCGGGGTGGTCACCGCCTTATAACCGCGGTCGTTGACCTGCCCTTTCAAGGCATATCCATAGCCCGAGGGATTTTCCCGCACGATCTCGTTTACCCACATCTCGGGTTTGACTTTGGCCCCCGCTTTGCCGTGAAAATCGAGCACGATTTCCCCCCGTGTCGCACCGCAGTGGATGTTCATCATCCCGAACCCGCCAATGCCGCAACTGCGCGGCGTCAGCACCATCTGCACAAATGCCGCCGTCACTGCCGCGTCGACCGCGTTGCCGCCCGCGGCCAGCACTTTTGCACCGGCGTCCACTGCCAGGGGCTGGGGTGCGCTTATCATGCCTTTCATTGTCGGCTCCCTCATTATTTAATTTGGCTGCGTTGCGCGGCTTCTTCCACTTCGTCCTGGAAGCTGCGGACTTTGCCGCACAGCACATCCTCCACCTCGACCACGGCGCCACTGTGAATGGATTCCAACACTGCGTAAACCACGCCTAGGGCGCGCAGGCCCAGCGCAGCCCCTACTTCGGGGGGGCGCCGCTGGCGCACGGCATCGATAAAATCTGCTAGTTCGGCGGCGATGAGCTTGCGGTCGGTCTGGTCGCCGCAGTCGTACGAACCAGGGCGCGCGCCAAAGAGCCGGCTCTCTATATCGTTCAGGTGAAAATCGGGCAGAGCGGCGATCAACGCATCGCCGCTGAGGGTTTCGCCATCGCGCCGCAAGTGCAGCGGCTGGCCGCTGCGGTCCGGAGATCCGTCGACGGCCCCCTCTGCACCGCAGATGGTGCGCTGCCACTGGTTGGCGCCGACGGTGCCGAAAACGAGTGTCCAGGTGCCCTGGACGCCGCTGGCAAATTCCAGGGTGGCGGTAAAGGCATCGTCCGATTCCACTTTCAGATCTTCGCTGCTGCCATCGGCACGGGTCCAGCGGCGCCGATCCAGGATGCGCTGGCCGCGTCCGCTCGCCGTTTTGAGCGGGCCGAGGACCATTTCCAGCATATAGGCCTGGTGGATGCCGACATCCAGGAGCAAACCGCCGTTGGCGATAGTGTGGCGCCAGGGGGAGGCGACGATGCCGCGATTGCTCGATAGCTGTACTTGCAGGGCAAAGTGGGGCCGACCGATAAAACCTTCCCGGACAATATAACTCAGCAGCCGATTCATCGGGTCGCGGCGATTGTTCTCGGCTACCGCCAGAACTCGCCCGCTGCGCTCGACGGCGGCGACGATTTTTTGCCCCCGGGCCACGGTGTTGCCCAGAGGCTTCTCCAATTGCACGTCCTTGCCGGCTTGCAGCAGGGGAATGACTACGGCATCGTGGGACAGATTGCCGGTGACGACATCGGCGGCTTCGATCTGGTCGTCGGCTGCCAGGGCCTCTTCCGGCGCGGCGTAGATAGGCGGGACGTACCCCAGCAATTCAGCGGCAGCGGCAGCAGCGCGTTCGGCCTCCTGGCGATCGAGGTCGCAGACGCCGCGCAGACGCAGGGAACCGGGGCGGACTCGCTCGAGTTCGGCATAGCCGCGCAAGTGGCGCTTGCCCATCATGCCGCAGCCGACGAGGATGAGATTTAGTGGTTCCATAGAAGTTGCTCCTGATGGCCAATAGCCGCTGTGCTGCGGCTCTAGCGGCATTTATTGCTCCATTGTCAGCGATTTCAGATAGGCGACGGCGTCGGGCTCGCTTTGCGGTCCGAGATGTTCCGGAACGATCACCCCTTCGTACTCGGCCTCCATCAGAGCGCGCACGCAGCGAGCCATATCCACGTCACCGCTAGCCAGCGGGACTTCATCGTGGTCCATGAGACAGGGACCGTACTGGGCCTGGTTGCGGGCGTGGGCGAAAACAATCCGCTCCATGCCCCACGTTTCAAGCGGAGAGTGGGGATCTTCGCCAATCAGCGACATCCCCTGGCAATAGGTGACGCCGTTGTTGGGACTTGGCACTGCCTCCCAGATGCGGTGCAGCACATCGACGGCCCAAAGATGGCTCCCCAACCTCAGGTTCACTTCGTCGGCCGCGGCGACCACCTCTCTGAAGAACCCAATGACGGCGTCCCAATCCTCCTCGCCCGGCATGACCATCAGCGGTCTGCCCGGGTGATACTCGTCGAAATAAAGGAACTTGTCCAGCGGATAGAACAGGGCGGTGTCGATACCGGCCTGGCCCGCCGCCCCTATGGTCCGGCAAAGATCCGCCCGTTCGCTTTCACGGCGGCCGCGCACGGCCTCCTGGGAGGGAACCGGCAGAATTATTCCGGATACCAGAATGTCCCGCTCTTCCAATTGCGCCCCAATCGGTTTGAAATCTTCTAGCGTCAAATGACCGCGGGAGGCAAAACCCGGCACGCTGGAGGCGCTCAGAAAGATCTCCTTCACACCTGATTTGCGGCATTGCTCGGCGACCTGGGCCGCACTGCTATAACCCATGTGGATGCCTATTCTCATAATTTCTTTCTCCTTTTAGACAGGACTTGATCGCCAAGCTCGATTGGCAAGGTCCCTGCCGCGCAGCAGAAAAAGTTCTGCCTTCGAACTTGACGCTGCTGCAGTTGTCTTCGCACCTGCTCTCGGATAGTATTCGCGATCGCTCCGACGACAATGCAACGAAGGGTCGGCCATCGGCGTCATTTTTAACTCCTCAGTGCTCATCCGGAAGCGATGGTATCGCGCAGAACGCGGAGATGATTTTCTCCCATTATCTTCGCGGTCTCCACCTCGCTGTATCCGCGCTCCATTAGCGCCGCGGTGAACTCGCGCCATTGCGGCACATTCTGGAAGTGCGACGACAGTCCCACGTGATCAATGCCGGCGACGTCGACCGCGTGGTCAATGCTCTCCAGATCGAGCTTGGTACCCCAGGTCTCGGCATCCGCCAGCTTGGCCGCGGCCAGTGCGAAGGGATCGGGGTAGTTCTCCATCAGGTTGCGGTCGCGCTGGAGGCGGTATGCATTGCGTTCCGCCGCGGTTTTGGGGGCGGGCGCCAGAATGCCGACGACGCCGCCGGTGGCGGCGATGGCGCGCATCAACTCGTCGCTCAGATCGCGAGCGCTGTGAGTCAGGGTGCGGCACTTGGTGTGCGTCGCCATAATCGGCTTCGTGGCCACTTCGAGGGCATGCCAGCAGGTCTGCTCCGAGGCATGGGACAGATCGACCAGAATGCCCCAGTCCTGACAGGCCCGGACGACGTCGCGCCCGAAGGGCGTCAGTCCAGGGGTCTCCTTGAGCTCGGCGGTCGAATCGGCCCAGCCGACATGGCCCAGATGACACAATGCCATGGCGCGAATCCCCAACTCGCGGTAGCGGCGCAGGGCGTCGAGGTCGCTGGCGATCAGACCGCTGACCAGCATCAAGACCATGGCGATCTTGCCCTCGCCAACCAGGCGGCGCACATCGCTTTCGCTCAGCGCCAGACCGATATAGTCTTCGTAGGCCCGGACGAATCTGAGATGCTCTTCGATGACCTGCAAAACGCGCTCTACCAGATCCGCACCTTCGAAGACGTGCTTCCATACCTCCAGCCCCGGCGGCGGCAGGCCCCGCTCGTCCTCCGGCGCTACGCACAGCAGCATTTCTTCCGCTCCCAGCGCCTGAATCACGACGTTGACGCGGCCTCTCTGGAGTTCGTCGAGGTCGACGGCCGCCGAGTAGGAATCGACGACGACGAGGCGCCGGTGCAGCGCATCCCATTTGCCTTTGTCGAATTGCGCGCTGGTAGTCGGCTGTGTCGTCGCATCGAGCAAGCCGATCTTGCGTCCCAATTCCAGCCCGATAGACGCACTTTTTCTGCTGCTGACATGGACGTTTTTTTCGGGTAGCTCTCTCCGCTTCATCTGGTTTCCTCCCGGCGATTGGCAGGACCTGGATCGCGTTTGGCCGGCCATAAAGAAATTCCGCCTGGATCTTCGAACGCGCCGGCAGCAGCGCAATTCAATCTTGCAAACAGCGCTGGCGATGAGTTGCCTAAGGACAACGCAATCGCCTCCTGGCAGCTCACCTGCGCCCCTTCGCGCGGATGGCGGAAAGCGCCAAGCAAATACAGCCTTCTACGGATCCAAGACGGAACGATCCACAGCTTCAATAAGGTCTCTGGCCAGCACCGCGTGTACGCCCCGGGTGCCATTTACCATCTGGGTGATGCGCAGATCGACGCTCAGACTCGCCAGCGCAAAGGCGTATTTGCGCTCGATCAGGTAGTGCTCGACCAGGACGTCCAGCATGGCATCCAGAGCCAGGGTGGCGGCCTGGTCGAGGTCCTCGTGCAGGCCCAGAGTTATCCAGGCCGCAGCCGTTTCGATGCGCGGGGTTGCAAGCTGCAGGTCGTCGCGCAGCGCGAATTTGAGTTCTAGGTGGCGCATGGGGCATTCGATGGCGATCTGGCACGCTTCGCCATCGCCCTGGCGGGCGTGGCCGTCACCCACCGAAAACAGGGCCCCATCTACCTCTATGGGCAGGAAAAGAGTGCTGCCAGTGGTCAATTCCTTGCAATCGAGATTGCCGCCACAGGGGCGCGGCGGGCCGGTGGAATGGACGCCGGGGGCAGCGGGCGGCATGCCCATGACGCCCATGAAGGGCTGCAGGGGGAGGCGGTGCCCTTGGTCGCTGGTGCCGGTCATGGTTTCCGCATCCAGTTGCCAGCGCACTTCAAAGCGCTCTCCCGCGTCCAGACCCAGGTGTTCATTGATGCCATTTTTCCAACCGCCGGCGCAGGTCCAGCCCCAGGTCCCGGGCAGGATGGCGCCAATCGCGATTTCCAGAACCATGCCGGCGCGGGCGCCGCGGATCTCGACGGGACCGCACAGAGCATGGCCGCCATCGCGCTCGGGATCTCTGGGTTCGAATCTGGGACTGCTGTCCCGATCCCCGGGCATCCGGGTGAACCAGCCCGGATCGAGGGTTTCGTAGATGACGGTATCGCCCGAATCTATGGTCAGAACGGGCTCGTAGTCGCGCGAGAAGGTGCCGTGCAGGGTGCTGCGCTCGGGTTTGAGCTGAAAAGTGGCCATGTCTAATGTCTAATCCAAGGTCTTCCTGGT
>CAXFTV010000384.1:0-17011 GCA_964005845.1 uncultured bacterium | reverse complement strand
TTTACCGATTATAGCTGCTGGATCGATCCCCTCTTCAAAGACTACATGATGTCGCCTGGCGCCTCGAGTCATCTCGCCCCCATGTACGGTGCCTTTTGCAGTGATGGGAGCGCGGCCCTGATCATCAATCCAAGTTTTGCCACCAACGCCACCGATGTATGGGTGGAGGATCTGTGCACCTACGATACTGCAGCGCTGGATTTGTCCACCGTGCCTGCATCTTTAGCGCCGGCCGATCAACGGCTGCTGGCCAGTTTGCGCGGAGCTGCCGTTGGCAGCGCTAACCAGGCCCTGGTGCAATGGTTGGGCAAACAAGGGGCCGGCACGGCCCGGGTGGGAATCGATATGGAGGGGCTGCACCCACAGGCAGAGGAGGAGATTCGCCAGGCGCTCCCCGGAGCCCAGATCAAGAATTGTGCAAACCTGATTCGCATGATCCGCATGGTCAAAAGTACGAGGGAAATCGAACTTTTGGAAAGAGCGGCCCGAATCAGCGAGGCGGCCGCTATGGAAACTCTGGAACTGGCCGTTCCGGGCACCCACATAAGAGAGCTGGTGCAGCGCTATCGGGAGCTGATCTCCGCCCAGGGGGCGGACTTTGATCACTACGCGTACGGAGTGCGGGGTACGGGTCTGGCCACGCGCGTCGACTACAGTTTTGGCAGGGGAGATTATCTCTACGTGGACTACGGATGCATTTACCAGGGTTATTTTTCGGATACCGGATTTACTCTGGCTATTGGCGAGCCACCACAGCAGGCGCTCGATTGCTACGGGGCCCTGCTCGAGTGCCATGCGAGCGCCGTGGAGCGGGTCCGTCCCGGGGTCAAATCATCGGTGCTGGCGGATGCGATGCAGGCGTCGCTGCAAAGCAATGGAATCAGGGGGAGCTTTCCGCATGGGCATGGAGTGGGTCTCGAGGTCCGCGATTATCCGATTATCGTACCGGACAACGGGTTGCGCATCCGGGACGCTTGTATCGATTTGGAATCGGATCTGCCGCTGGAAGAAAATATGGTCGTCAACCTGGAGGCCAGTATCGCCCATTTTGGCGTGGGAGATACGCACCTGGAGCAAAGCCTGCTGGTCACTGCCAACGGCTGCCGGCCGCTGGTGCCTCACGATCGTTCGAAACCCTTCGTCGTGGGTTGAGTCCGGCTGTCGCTGTGGCAGCGGATGCAGGGATGACTGATTCGGCTTTGTGTCTGGGAAAGACATCCGAGGTTTAGCCCTTTTTGAATCGGGCGGGCATATTCAGCCGATTATTTAAATCGCAGCAGCTACAATTCCAGACCTAGTTTTTCCGAGGTGGATAACTATGAGTTATGTCCTGGGTATCGATCTGGGCACCAGCGGCATCAAGGTAGTGCTGGTAGGCGAGGAGGGTGGCATTGCCGCTACCTCCAGCGCGGCTTATCCACTGCTGAAACCCCGGTCCAGCTGGGTAGAGCAGAATCCGGAGGACTGGTGGCAGGCCTTGTGCGAGGCCGTGCGGGCGGTGCTAGAAGAGGCGGGCATTTCCGCTTTGCAGATCGGGGGTGTGGCACTTTCGGGGCAGATCAATGGGGCGGTCTTTGTCGACCGGCGGGGCGAGTTGTTGCGCAATGCCATGATCTGGTTGGATCAGCGTTCCCAGGACGAGTGCGATCGGGGCAATGAATTGGCCGGGGATTTATTTCGCCAGCAGGCCATGATCCAGCTCAGCCCGGTCAACACCCTGGCCAAGGTGCTGTGGATAAGGCGGCACCAGCCCGAGGTCTACGACCGGGCCGGCGCTTTGCTGGCACCCAAAGACTGGTTGAATTTTGCCCTCACCGGAGTTGTAAAAGCAGAGATAAGTGATGCTTCGACGACCGGGGCTTTCAACCTGCACGAGCGCTGCTGGTCAGGTGAGATTCTGGATCGCCTGGAGTTGAAGGAGGAACTTTTTCAGTCTCTGGTGGAATCGACCGAACAGGTGGGAGAGGTGAGCAAAGCTGCGGCAGAGGCGACCGGCCTGGCGCCCGGGACGCCGGTATTTGGCGGTGGCGGTGACATGCCCTGCATGGTTCTGGGCAGCGGGGTGATAAGTCCGGGGATTGTGAGCGTGGGGATTGGCACCGCCGGCCATGCCATCACTTTTGCCGAGTGCATAGACGAGGCGGCGTTCAACAAACTCTGGCCCATGTGCCATGTGATTCCCGGCAACTACGCCTGGCTGGGTTGCACTCTTACCGGCGGTGCCTCCATGAACTGGTTTCGGGACGTCTTCGATGCTACTTACGAGGAGTTGAATCGAGAGGCGGCGGCGGTGCCGCCGGGAGCCGAAGGTCTGGTTTTCATGCCCTGGCTCGAAGGTGCGGCCACGCCCCACCCCGATCCCCGGGCGCGCGCCGGTTTTCTGGGCTTGAGTCTGCGCCACAATCGCGGCCACATGGCTCGGGCATTGATGGAGGGCGTGGCCCTGGATCTGCGTCCCTCGCTGGAATGCTTCAGCTCTATGGGGCTGCCGATCCGGGAGGTGCGCATGGGCGAGGGCGGCTCGCGTTCGGTCCTGTGGCGGCAAATTCACGCCGAGGGATTTGGCCGCGAATTGCGGCTCATCGAAACCGAGGATTTATCGGCCGTGGGCGCGGCGTTGCTGGCCGGGGTAGGGGCGGGGGTTTTTGCCGGTTTTTCGCACGCCTGCGAGGCGGTGATCAAGCTCGGGCAAACGGTCCGGTGCAGTCCTGCAGGAAAGGATTTTTACGAGGCGGCCTACCAGCGTCATTGTCGGCTCTACCCAATGCTGCAGACTTGGTATGGGCAGGCCTGAACCCCAAAGAAACTGGAGGCAAAGGCGCGGGAGCGAGGCCATGGGTCCGGGTAGCGCTGCGGTTTGCCGGGCTCCGGGCTGGTGGCTGGCTAGCCGGAGGGAGAACTACTTAAGGAACGGGGAGACTTTTAAGACGGCTTCCTAAGAATCTCTATCTTCGCCGCCCGCGGCTACGAGTTCGTCCAGGTTCCAGTCGAGTGGCACGCGCATGCGACCTTCGCTCTTGCGGTCAAAGAGCAGATAGCCGTGATCCAGGCCGAATCGGAAGAGGTCACGGGTAACTTCGACGTCTTTTTTGCAGTACTCG
Source organism: uncultured bacterium (assembly GCA_964005845.1). Taxonomy (GTDB): domain Bacteria; phylum Latescibacterota; class UBA2968; order UBA8231; family UBA8231; genus CAXFTV01. The sequence continues at coordinate 13,910 of CAXFTV010000384.1, read as the reverse complement.
ATGATCAGGTCCATGCGACCCTCCTTATACCATTGCAGGGCCTGCAGGCCGTCGGCCGACTTGGGGGTATCCAGGGTAGCCCGGGCCAGCGAGTCGAGACTGACGCGGTATTTGAGGCGACCGTGCACCTCCCGCAGGATATCCAGGGTATTCAACGCGCGGAAGTCGAATTTGCTATAACCTCTGAGGACGCTATAGTCGAACCCCATTATATTGAAGCCGATAACCAGGTCGGCGCGTTGCAGGTGTTCGACCAGGGCCTCCACATCTTTTTCCAGGTAGGTGGCGAAGTCTCCCTCCTGACTATCCCAGACAATGCCCACCGACATACCCATCAAATAGGCTTTATTCCAGCCGCCCACCTCGGCGGCGCTGCGCATGGTTTCGAGGTCGAAGACCACCAGGTGAGGTCCCTTCTCTTGCGGGGACGCCTCCTCTGCCGGTTCATCCTCTTCTTCCCAGCCGGCAAAAATCGGGGGTTCGTCGCTTTCGCCCGCGGCGGGCGGCGATTGGATATCGATAGTCTTGCGGCCGCTGAGGATGTGCAGCAGATGGATTGAACCCGCCTTGTCTAGAGGTACATTGCCGGCCCCGCAGGTGGGGAAGTGAATGCAGGAGGGGCAGCCGGCTTCGCAGTCGCAGCCTTCGACCAGGTCGCGGGTCATGTCCAGGAGGCGGTCGAGCACGGCATAACCTTTTTCGGCCAGGCCGATGCCGCCCGGGTGGTAGTCGTAGATGAATATGGCGCCTTTGCGGAGCTGGGGATGCAGGGGATAGCAGATGCCGCCGACGTCGGTGCGGTTGCACAGTGCCAGGAGCGGGAAAAGGGCTTTCATGGCGTGTTCGATGGCGTGCATTGAACCCATGTAGTGGAAGCTGTTGCGCCTGAGTTCCCTTTTGAAGTGGGCATCCAATTCGAGCCAGAAACCGATGGTCTCAAAGTGTTCGACCGGTGCTTCCAGGGGATGCTGGCTGATGATGACCTGGTCGCCGACGCGGATCTTTTCGTAGGCCACGACCTGGGAGCTGACCTTGAGGCGCCCCAGCTTGGCCAGGAAGCCGGCCATGGGACGCGATTTGAGTTCGTCCAGGATCTCGGTCTCTTTTTCGCTTTTGGCCCGGGTATAATAGGGTTCGTCCACTTCGCGGGCAAAGATCTGTCGCTTGTGGGGGTCGCGGCCATCGATCAGGAACTGGCGGCCCCGGTGCAGGTAGATGGCGCCCTCGTAGCACTCGGAGTAGATCTGCCCACCGCTAACCGTGCCGATGAGGTTTTTGGAGTTCTTCTGGTAGATGGTCCAGGACTCGCCGATGGCGCGCATATTCACCAGGCGGTGCGGCTGCTTGCGGGCCGCATACCAGGCGTCGCCTTCGGCACTTTGCAGCAGGGCGCCCTCTGCTGTCAGTTCGTCCAGGGCCTGGCGCCAGCCGGGCATCTGATACTCGGGTTCGTCGGCACTCAGCGGCAGTTCGCGGGCGGCGCAGGCCAGGTGGGATTTGAGAATGTACTTATTGGCGGGATCGACCACGGCGTCCTCGACGCCGCGGTCAAAAAAGTGGTCGGGATGTTTCATGAAGAACTGGTCCAGGGCATCCTTGCTGGCGATGAGCACGATGAGAGATTCGCGGCTGCTGCGGCCGACGCGGCCGGCGCGCTGCCAGGTATTGACGATGGAACCGGGGTAGCCTACCAGGATGCACACATCCAGCCCGCCGATGTCGATGCCCAGTTCAAGGGCCGAAGTAGAGACCACGCCGATCAGGTCTCCAGCGTTGAGTGCGGCCTCGATCTGGCGGCGCTCCTCGGGCAGATAGCCGGCCCGGTAGGAGCTGATGAGCTGGCGCAGGTCTTTGCGGTTCTGCGTTGCCCAGCGGTAGATAAGTTCGGTTATGACCCGGGCGCGGGTAAAGACAATAGTGCGGAATTCCTTCATCACGCTCAGGCGCAGTAGCTGGGCGGCCACGGTGTTGGGACTTTCGGGGGGATTGAGAAAGACGAAGTGTTTGGGGGCACTGGGGGCGCCGTTTTCCACCACCGGGTAAAAGTCGCGATTTACCAGATTGCGGGCCAGGATTTTCGGGTTGCCGATGGTAGCCGAACTGGTGATGTAGACCGGATCGCTACCGCAGGCGGCACAGATGCGGTTGAAGCGGCGGAAAAGGTGGAGCACGTGCGAACCGAAAACGCCGCTATAGGTGTGCAATTCGTCGATGACCACGAAGCGGAGGCGGGCGAGGAAGCCGGCCCATTGCTCGTGAAAGGCGAGGATGCCGGCGTGCAGCATGTCCGGGGTGGTGATGAGGATATGAGGTGGCGAGGCCTTGATTTTTTTGCGCTGGTGGGCGCTGGTATCGCCGTCGTAGATAGCGGTGTTCAGGGTAGAGTCGAGCCGCTCCAGGAGGCCCTCTAACTCGTCGAACTGGTCCTGCTCCAGGGCCTTGAGCGGGAAAATGTAGAGGGCATGGCCATCTGGGTTCTGCATTAGCGAGGTGATGATGGGGGCATTGTAAACCAGGGTTTTGCCACTGGCCGTCGGCGTGGCAACGACTACATTTTGGCCATTGAGAATTTTTTCGATGCCTTCCGCCTGGTGCGCGTAGAGGGACGGGATGCCCGCGGCCTCGAGGATGCGGCCGATTTCGGGCGGCAGGTGGCTCAGATCTGCGGCCAGGCGCTGGGGCCGGGGTGGCATGGTTTCCTGATGCACAACAGTATTGCCGAGGATGCGTCTTTTGAGGTAGTCCAGGTAGGTGGATACGGATTTTGGGTCGGGGGTTTTGGTGGGCGCGCGTACCAAGGGCAGATTCCTGCAGGTTGTAAAGGGGTGCTACATAGAATAGGCGATCGCGCGCTCCTTTTCAAGTGCTGGCCGGGGGAGGACTAATGGCGGTCGGCAGGAGACTTTGTCGCTGGCATTTTATGATTCCCGGGGCCCCTCCCGGGGCTTTGTCTACTACCAGCTAGAGCGCCCTGGGCATGACAGAGCGGCAGCAGGTGCAATTCGGTCGGGATATCCGCCGAATTTTCGGATCCCCAGGTATAATTGCTGGACCGACGGCACGGCAGTATATTTTAGCAATAAACGCGGAGCATAGTGCGAATGCAAGAGAGACAGATCTCGATGAGGGTGCTCAGACTGGTCCATCGGCGAGTCTGGTTGTCCTTTTCTAGCGTCGATCCCGGACGCTGTAAACGGCGCAAAAATATTGCAGGCGGCGCATGAAGGAAGAAAATACCTGGCGGGGAGTCGACCGCAACCTCACCAACTATGCCGATACGGGTTTCAGCCGCTACCTGCGTCGCGCCTTTCTGGCATCGGCCGGATACGACGGCGTCGATCTGGAGCGGCCGGTGGTGGGCATCACCAATACCGCCTCGGACTACAACACCTGCCACCGTCTGGTCCCGGACCTCATCGAATCGATCGCGCGCGGAGTGCACCAGGCCGGCGGGCTGCCCATGATTTTTCCCACCCTTTCTCTGGGCGAGATCCTGCTGGCGCCCACGGCGATGCTCTACCGCAATCTGATGGCCATGGAAACCGAGGAATTAATCCGGGGTCAGCCTATGGATTCGGTGGTGCTGGTGGGGGGGTGTGACAAGACCCTTCCGGCCCAGCTTTTGGCTGCGGTTTCGACAGAAATTCCCGCTCTCAACGTGGTCGCCGGTCCCATGCTTACCGGTTCCTGGCAGGGGCAGCGCCTGGGTGCTTGTACCGACTGCCGGAGCTACTGGGGGCAGCATCGGGCCGGCGATCTGGATGCAGAACAGATCGTCCAGGTGGGCCAGTCCCTCTGCCCGGTTGCCGGTACCTGCATGGTGATGGGCACGGCTTCGACCATGGCCTGTCTGACCGAGACCCTGGGTTTGATGGTGCCGGGAGGAGCCACGGCACCGGCAGTTTCGGCCGACCGCTTGCGGGTCGCTGTGGAGAGCGGCCGGCTGGCCGTAGAGCTTGCCCGCGGCGGCCGCAAAAGCCGCGATATTTTGACGCCTGCAGCCTTTGCCAATGCCCTGACCGTGCTGGCGGCTACCAGCGGTTCGACCAATGCCGTCATCCATCTGACGGCCCTGGCCCGCCGTGCCGGGGTGGCTCTTGAACTGGACGACTTCCACCAGGCGGCCCAACAGGTGCCCCTGTTGGTGGATTGCAAGCCGGCGGGTGCCGGCTACCTGGAGGACATGCACCGGGCGGGTGGAGTTCCGACTTTGCTCAAAGCGCTGGAGCCGCTGCTCGATTTGTCGACCGTGGGCATTACTGGCCGAAGTCTGGGAGAATTGCTGCAGGAAGTGGATGAACCGGGTGCCTGGCAACGGACCATCCGCCCGCTGCACGATCCCGTGGGGCCGGCGCAATCGCTGGTAGTCGTGCGGGGCTCGCTGGCGCCGGATGGAGCCGTGCTCAAGGCAGCTGCGGCAACTGCCGGATTGATGCGGCATCGGGGACCGGCCGTGGTCTTCGATGGACCGGAGGATGCCAGTCGACGGGTAGATGATCCGGCTCTGGGTATTACTCCCAATCACGTGATGGTACTGCGCGGTGCCGGACCCGTAGCTATGGGCATGCCAGAAGCCGGCTCCATGCCCATTCCCCGCTATCTTGCGGCCCAGGGAGTCAAAGACATGGTCCGGATTTCGGATGGGCGCATGAGTGGTACGGCGTATGGCACCGTGGTGCTGCACTGCGCTCCGGAGGCGGCTGTGGGCGGTCCTCTGGCTCTGGTCAGGGACGGCGATACGATCGAACTCGATGCGGCCGAGGGACGTCTGGAGTTGCTGGTGGAGGGTGCTGAATTGGAGCGCCGCCGGCTGGATTTTAGGCCGCCGGCGCTGCCGTCACGTGGCTGGCGTAGGCTCTATGCCCAGCACGTGCAGCAGGCTCATCTCGGTGCCGACCTGGATTTTCTGGTCGGTGAGCAGGGGTGATTACAGGTCGGAGCAGGTTCTGCGGGGCTCGGCCGCAAAGCTGAGGAGCCCTAGGGAGCCGGATTGCCCGTATTTTTTCTTGGGATGCACCGCCTAACTGCGATCGGATGCACTGGGCCGGCATGGTTAGGCGGTGCCGCCGAATTCGCTTGGGGTGGTGGTGGAGTTTATCCCCGATGCGGTGCGCGGACAGCAACTGCAGTTGGTCCTCTAGGCGCCCATGGAAAAAAATCACCGCTTGCCAGGAAGACCTGGTCTTGACGATAGACCCACTCCGGTGCTTATTGGAAAAGCTCGATAAGTACACCCGCAAATAGGGAAAATATGGCACTGGGAAAGCGCGACAAAGTGCTCTTTAGATGCTCGAATTCCACCTTGTCCATCCTGGGTTTTTTCGTATCGTGGACGGGGATGGCCGCCTGCTCCCCGGAGCCGAGCAAGGTCGATGATCTGAACCGTTTGACTCCCCCTTCCGAAGCAGGTACTTATGTGGTCGAGTCGCCCAAGATAGCGCCGCGCTACACCTATGAAACGATGAATACTTATCCTCACGATCGTCAAGCCTTTACCCAGGGACTGCTTTTCGCCGATGGGTTTTTATACGAAGGCACCGGACTATACGGCGCGTCTACGCTGCGCAAGGTAGCGCTGGAAAGTGGCGAGGTTCTGCAGCTGCGCGAACTGCCGGAACAATTTTTCGGTGAAGGTTTGACGCTGATGGGCGACCGGTTGATCCAGTTGACCTGGCAGTCCAGGGTCGGGTTCGTCTACGACCGGGAAAGTTTTGAGCTAATGCGCCAATTCAACTATCCCACCGAAGGCTGGGGGCTGACGCACGACGGTCGGCAACTGATCATGAGCGATGGGAGTGCGACGCTGTTTTTTCTCGATCCCGAAACCTTTGCTGAAATCGGCCGAGTGGAAGTGCGCGATCATAGAGGGCCGGTGAAACGGCTCAACGAATTGGAGTACGTGGGCGGAGAAATTTATGCCAATATCTGGACGACGGACTACATCGCCCGCATAGCGCCGCAGACAGGTCGGGTAGTCGGGTGGATCGACCTGCACGGGTTGTTGAGTCCGCCAGAGCGCGGCACCCGGGTCGATGTGCTCAACGGCATTGCTTATGATGAAAAAAATGATCGTTTATTCGTCACCGGAAAGTGGTGGCCCAGCCTTTTCGAAATCAAATTGATTCCTCTCGACTGAGGAACGAAAGGAGTGAAATATGTCGGCTGCAACACCTGCTGGAGAAGTCCAGTTCGTAGCGCTTAACATCGCCATTTTAACCGTCTCCGATACCCGCACCGAGGATACGGACAAGTCCGGCCAGCTCCTGGTAGAGCGTTTGCAGGGAGCCGGTCACAAACTCTATGAGAAGTGTATAGAAAAGGACAATATCTACAAGATCCGCGCGCTCGTGGCGCGCTGGTGCGCCGAGGAGGATGTCCAGGTCGTGATTTCCACCGGCGGCACCGGTTTGACCGGGCGCGATGGTACGCCCGAGGCGGTGCGGCCGCTGCTGGACAAGGAGATCGAAGGTTTTGGCGAGGTTTTTCGCGTTATATCCTACGAGGAGATCGGCGGATCGACCATCCAGTCCCGCGCCGTTGCCGGGGTTGCAAACGGCACCTATATCTTTTGCCTGCCTGGTTCATCCGGGGCCTGTGCTACGGCCTGGGACCGCCTCATCGGCGGGCAGCTGGACTACCGCAATCAGCCCTGCAATCTGGTCGAATTGATGCCGCGTTTACTGGAAAAGTAGTCAGAGCAGGGCTTCGGCCTCGGCGGTTTCCCGCAGACTGAGCAGGGGGCCGCGTGCACCGCGTTCGATTTTGGCGAAGGCGTCGTGGTTGTGGATGCTCTCGAAGTTGTTGCTGGAGGCATAGAACCAGGCGATCGTTTCGCTTTTGAACAAGGCGAAGAGATCCGTGCCAATATCCCGCACCACGTCCTCGACGAATTTGGGATTTTCGTAGGCCCGTTCGGTAACCTCTTTTTCGTCCGGTCGCTTGAGCACGGGATAGAGCTGGCAGGAGGCGTTTTTTTCAGCGATGTCGATAAGGTCTTCGAACCAGATGAATGCCTGGTCGGTCGGGCGCACGTCGATGGCGATTTCGGAGCGCTGATTGTGAGCGCCGTAGGAGCTGATTTCCCTGCTGCAGGGACACAGAGTGGTGGCGTTGACCTTGACGCCGACGATTTTGTCGTAGACGCCTTCTTTGGACATCATGGCGCGAAAGCTGCAATTGTAGTCGAGCAGGCCGCGCTCGCCGCTCACCGGTGCCCGTCGCGGCACAAAAATGGGAAACTCCATGTCTATAAAGGCCTTTTCAGCGTCGAGCAGGCGCAGGAGTTCTTCGAGCACGAGGTGCACGGTGTCCGGTCTAAAATGGTGGTTCTGCTCGTTGATAGCGGTCATGAAGCGGGACATGTGCGTGCCCTTTAGATAGTGGGGCAGGCTCACGGTCATGGAGAGATTGGCGACGGTGCCGAATTCTTCTCCCTGGCGCAGGGGAAGGGTCAGGGGATAGCGCACGTTCGAGACGCCGACTTGATCGATGTCGATGCCGCGCTGGTCTTTATTATTCTGCAAATCTGGTAACATGTGGTTCTCTGGATTGAGAGTGGGAAAGTTGTTGGAATGGGAGCGGAAAAGAGCGCCGAAAAAGACGGCGAAAAAATCATTTCTAAGGCAATGTACTTGTTCGTGAAAAATTGTCAACATTGGCGCTTTTTTTTAAGCGGTGGGCGCGGGTGTGGGCCTGTCGTTGTGCGAGGTCCGGGGTGATCGGTCCAGTCATTTTACCATTGTGAATAGCTGTCGCCAGGCGCGCTGGTCGGTCTTGGAAGTCGTCTCGAAATCATCGCTGGCCGTCGCGTTTTGGCTTCATCAAGCCAGCGGTTGTATCCGTCCGCACTTCCCCGGGGCAGTAACGAGAAAAGTCGCAAACCAGCTGCTTGGGGGCTTGACTGAAAGAGGTGGCCGTATTACTCTAAGTAGGTAAATAGCATACAAGCGGTCCAGGTGCCGGTAGTCAGCTCCCCGCAGGAGAGCTGTTCCGGAGAATAGGGAAGGCGGTTAAAATCCGCCACGGCCCCGCCACTGTGACCGGCCGAGGGGAAGTGCGTTCCCCTCGATTATCCACGCCAGATCAGCCGATCTGACCCACTGTCCCGCAAGGGTTGGGAAGGGGTGGATAAATAGCGCCGGAAGTCAGGAGACCTGCCTATGACCGCTGGGAAACTACATGCCCTCGCGGGAGCGGCAGTCCCATGGACCCCGTTTTTACTGGATCCCCGAGCTCGCGCGAGGCCGGGGATTTTTTTTGTCTGCAAAAATAAAATTATGGGCGCTGTATTGCGTCGCCGGGTGGTTGTTGTTCTGGGCCCTGGGTGCGGCAGCGAATAGTGCGGTGGTGCGTGGCCAGGTGCTGGACGGGGCGTCTGGAGCGCTGCTCGGCGGCGTGCGGGTGGAGTTGCAGCCGCTCTCCGATGGGGACGCTACACGCGTTGCCGTGAGTGATAGTGCCGGTGTTTTTCGCTTGCTGAATATGGCATCGGGACGCTGGCGTTTGCAGGTCGAGACCATGGGCTACCAAACGATGGTCCGGGAACTCGAGGTGGGAGCACAAGAGCGCTGGCTTGAGATTCGGCTGCAGGTGCGGCCCTTGCTGATGGACGAGATGGTGGTGCGGGCTCGCCGTCCGGGCGCGGCGACGCGGACGGCGGCTTTTGTCGAGGTTATCGCCGTAGATGACTCACAGCCTGGTCTGGATTTGCCCCAGATACTGGACCAGGCCGTGGGCGTCCAGGTTCGCCGCTATGGCGGATTGGGCAGTTTCAGTACGGTCTCGATTCGCGGCTCCACCGCCGAGCAGGTTCAGGTTTACCTGGACGGAATTCCACTGAACCAGGCAGTCGGCGGTGGGGTCAATCTGGGCAATGTGCCCCTGGGTGGTATCGAGCGTCTGGAGGTTTACCGGGGAGCGGTGCCAGGTCGTTTTGGCGGCAATAGCATCGGCGGCATCGTGCACATCCGCACGCGCGAGGCCGGGGGGGAAAGGCACTACCGGAGTCAGGCTTCGGCAGGTTCGTTCGGGACTCGTCAATTCAGTGCGTCGGGTGGGGGCAAGCGGGGAGAACTGCGTTATCTGGGCATGGTGGACTACGGCGAAAGCCGCAACGATTTTACCTTTTTGGACCACAACGGCACTGCCTTCAATACTTTGGATGATGAGTGGACGCTGCGGCGCAACAGCGATTTCCATTCCTTCAGGACCCTGGCCAAGGTCGATCGAGGTTGGGGAAGGATGCGTCTGCAGGCGCACAACACCTTTGATCTCAGTCACAGAGGCATTCCAGGTATAGGCAGTTTTCAAGCTGGCCATGTGCGTTTTGACAGCTGGCGCAATACTACCGAAGTGAAGGTGTTCGGCAACGCCGGCCAGATGGGTTACCGGGTGGTGGGCTATCATCTGCTACAGCGGGAAGAGTACAAGGATCTGCAGGGCGAGGTCGGTCTGGGAGTTCCCCAGCACGAGCGCAATACCACTCGCAGTTTCGGAACGCGCACCGAGTTGAGTGTGCTCTACCGCCAGATTCTGGGGACCCTTTTCACCGCTCTGCGCCACGAACGCTTTGCGCCGCAGAATCTATTGCAGCACCAGAGCCGGTTATTCGAAAGCAGTCGGCGCAGTGTCTCTCTGGGGTTGGAGGTAGAAGTGCCCCTGCTGGACGAGCGCCTGCAGATCATCGGCGGTGGTCAGCTGGAGCGCAACGTCGATAAATTTTATGGCAAGACGCCTTTTGGAACCGCGGCCCTGCGGCCTTCGAGGGATGAGGCCAAGGTGTTGTGGGGTGGCCGAGTGGGGGGGCAGTTGGAACTCGGCAGAGGCTGGATTTTGCAGGGGCATGGGGGCGGCTACCAGCGCCCTCCCAGCTTCTATGAGCTTTTTGGCGATCGCGGCGCCGTGATTGGCAATACCGGTTTGCATAGCGAAGCGGGCCGAAACTGGGATCTGGGCCTGGTATTCCGGCCGCTGCAAAGCGGGACTACCGGGTTGCTCTTTGCGGAATTGGTGGGCTATCGCAATACCGTGCGCAACCTGATCCGCTTCGTGCACAATTCTCAACTGGTATCGCGGCCCCACAATCTGGGCAAGGGGCGTATACAGGGGGTGGAGACGCGGCTGCGTTTCAGGGTGTTTTCGGTGGGACAACTTACCGGCAACTACGTCTACCAGGTGTCCACTAATCAATCGCCGCTGTCTTATGAGAAGGGCAGGGATTTGCCCAATGCACCCAGGCATGTGCTCAATATCAGGGCCGCCCTCATCGGCCAGCTCGGGGAGGTGCACTACGAGTTGAACCAGGAGAGCCGTCATTTCCTGGATCGGGCCAATTTGCGTGCGGTGCCGCGTCAGTTGATCCACAATATCGGCGGCGGCAAAATTTTGTCCATGGGTGGGGAATTCGTCTGGGAGATTCGCAACCTGAAGGCCAGCCAGGTGGTGGATTTGTGGGGCTATCCCCTGCCGGGGCGATCTTATTTTTTCTCATTTAAGCAAGATATCAACAATTTATTCCAGTAATTTTTCTCTTGCCTGTAGAAGGAGGTAGTGGATGTTGCGCAAAACCAGATTTTTTTTTCTCGCAATGACCGGGCTACTGGCCTGGCAGAGCGCTCTGGCCATGGCCGAGTCGGACCTATACGTGGTGACGACGGCGGATTTCGAAACCGGCAGTACGGCCCTGATGCGGGCCGGTTCACAGGTGCCGCAGATCGATCTACTCGCGCCGATCCACGGCGATGCCCTAGCCCGCTACCACGGCGGTATGATCTATATCATAGAGCGTTTTCTCGGCGACAATATCATCGTGCTGAATACGGCCGATCTGCGTACGCCGGTGGTCCAGTTTTCAGTGGGCAACGGCGCCAATCCTCAGGATATAGAATTTTTCGGTGCGGACAAGGCCTATGTCTCGCGCTACGGCAGCACTGCGCTGCTGGTAGTGGATCCGCGCGCTGGCAGTCAGTTGGGCGAAATTGATTTGAGTGCCCTGGCCGATGCAGACGGACTGCCCGAGATGGGACAGATGGCCGCGGTCGGTTCCCGGCTCTACGTGGCGTTGCAGCGCCTGGGCAATTTTGCTCCGACCGAGTTCAGTTGTCTGGCCGTAATCGACATGCAAAGCGATGTCGTCGTCGATGTGGATCCAGTTGCCGAGGGGGTGCAGGGAATCCGGCTGGCAGCTACTAACCCGAATGAAGTAATCGCCATCGGGGAGAAAATATTTGTCTCCGGGGTCGCCGGCTTTGGGGATCGTGCCGGTGGCATCGAAATAGTGGATCTGGCAACCAATCAGAGCGCTGGTGTGGCTATTTCGGAAGAGGCGCTCGGCGGTGATTTGACGGCTTTTGCACTGGCTTCGCAAGAGCGCGGTTTTGCCGTGGTAATGGACGATAATTTTGCCTATCAGGTGCGGCCCGTAGATCTTGCTAATGGCGCGGTTGGCGCGGCGCTAGAAGGCCACTCCGGCGGTTTTACGCCGGCGCTGGCAGTAGATGGGGAACGGTTGGTAATAGCCGATCGAGGTTCCTTCGACGCCCCGGATCGGGCCGGTCTGCTGGTTTACGATGTCGCCAGTGGGGCATTGTTGGGAGGCCCTTTTTCCACCGGTCTGCCACCAGCGGGTATTGCAGTCCTAAGGGATGCTGAGAACACCGCGGTGGGCGAAGAAATGGTACAGATTTTGCCGCAGCAAGCCATTTTGAGTCCGGCCTATCCCAATCCCTTCAATGCCCTTACTACCATTCCCTTTGTGCTCGAGAGCAACCGGGTGCAGACGCGTCTGGCCGTTTACGATTCCCTCGGACGCCGGGTTCGCGTCCTGGCGCAGGGGCCGCTAGAGGCTGGACGCCACGTCTATTCCTGGGACGGCCGCAACGAGGTGGGAAGAACTGTGGGCAATGGTACTTACCTGATCCAGTTGCACCTGGGGCAGGATCAGCTCACCAGCAAGGTCATGCTGCTGAAATAGGCGCACGAGGAGCGAGAAATGGTCAATCTATCGAGAATCTACACAAAGACCGGGGACCGGGGTCAGACGCGTCTGGGGGACAACAGCCAGGTGGCCAAGACCGATCTGCGCATTGAGGCCTATGGCACGGTGGATGAGCTCAATGCGGTTCTGGGACTGGCGCGGGCGAGTGCAGGGGCTGCACAGGGCGAGGTTTTGCAGTTGGTGCAGAACGACCTTTTTGATCTTGGAGCAGATTTGTGCCAGCCGCTGGGCGAGGTAGAGGAAGAGGGTGCGGTCCTGCGCATTCAGGCCGGACAGGTGGTGCGTCTCGAAGCCGAGATCGATCGCATCAATGCCGATCTGGAACCGCTGCGCAGTTTTGTCCTGCCGGGGGGGGCGACCACGGCGGCCTGGTTGCATCTGGGGCGCACGGTATGCCGCCGGGCCGAGCGCTGCGTCTGGGCGCTGGCGCAGCGGGATCCGCTCAACGAGCAGACCCTCATCTACCTGAACCGGCTTTCCGATTTGCTCTTTGTGATGGGCCGTGCCGCCAACGACATGGGACGGAGCGATGTACTCTGGGAGCCGGGCAAGACGAGGGGGCGCGAGTAGCGCGACAAGCGCTTGACATGAGCTCTTGTGGCTGAGTAGTTTCCAAAGCTTGTTCATTCCTGCTGCGCTAAGTTTGCAGCGGGAGTTTGAGTTGCTCCAGAGCTTGCCAATGCGCTCCGGGCAGTTAATTTGAGGCACGTTTTTTTTCGGCGCTACCCGTGGTCCCAGGAGTTCGGTGAGATAGAAACGGATAGACCTGTTAGGATGGCCGCGGGGCTGCGCGCCGATTTACCCCAGAACTACCAATTCCGAAAGTTGGACGATGATCGACTGGGAAGCTACTCAACGCGAAGTCACAGGATACCTGCAGGACCTGATCCGCATCGACACCACCAATCCGCCGGGGAACGAAATCGAGGCGGCTCGCTTTCTAGGCGAGGTGTTGCAGCGGGAGGGATTTGAACCCCGGATCACCGAATCGGCACCGGGTCGTGGCAATGTGACGGCCCGTCTACGAGGAGGTACACAGCCTCCCTTGCTACTGTTGGGCCACACCGATGTGGTGGCCGCCGAGCCCGATAAGTGGACCCATCCGCCTTTTGGGGGGGAACTGCGCGATGGTTACGTCTGGGGACGGGGCGCCCTGGATATGAAGAACATGGTGGCGGCGGAGCTGATGGTGACTCTGCTGCTGAAGCGGCAGGGGCACTCCCTGGATCGCGATTTGATCTTTGCGGCCACGGCGGATGAGGAGGCCGGCAAGGGCGACCACGGGCCGGGCTGGCTGCTGGACCATCACCCCGCACAGATTGAGGCACCATTTATTATCACCGAGGGTGGGGGCGCGGACTTGGAGGTCGGCGGTGCCCGCTTTTTTACCTGTCAGACCGGGCAGAAGGGGATCTGCCGCTTCCGGGCAACAACGAGTGGTCGTCCCGGGCACGGTTCCATGCCGCACGACGAGAATGCGGTATTGCGGTTATGCCGTTCACTGGGGGGAATGCAGGGGGTGCAACTACCCTTGCATTCCTCTGCCACTATGGCTGCGTTTATCGAGGGCGTTGCCGCTCACCAGGACGATGAGACGGCAGTCCTGCTGCGGCAGGTGCTCGACCCGCGGCACAGCGAGTCGGCCCTGCGGCAACTATCTATTGAAGAAGATCTCAAAGCGGAGTTGCGGGCGGTGTTGCGCAACACCGCCTCGGTGACCATGCTGCAGGCCGGCAGTAAAATCAACGTCATCCCCGCCTCAGCCACGGCCTGGATCGACGGTCGTCTGGCGCCGGGCCAGACCCAGGAAAGTTTTTTTGCGGAGCTGCGCCCCCATATGGGCACGGCGGTTGAAATCGAGGTGGATCAGTACAGCCCACCCCTAGAAGCCGGTGCGGATACCGAACTGTACCGG
>CAXFTV010000383.1:0-5066 GCA_964005845.1 uncultured bacterium | reverse complement strand
GACCGAAGGGGCGGGGTCATGGCCCTGAGTTTCGCGCAGTGGGTCCTCAGTGCGACGGATGAGGAACGCATCGGCCTGTTGGTGGCCGATATGGAGGTGGGGCCCTTCATGGATGAAGACGACGCCCTGCGGCTGCTCGCCCAACGAGAACGGGCCATGGTGCTGGCGCAGGACAGCGGCCGCATCCTCTCCCATGCGAATCCGCAACTGCTCGGTGCCGAATGGACGACCGCCTATGGGGACCTGGGTCTGGACGCGGTCGCGTTGTCCGGCAACGGCACCCGCACCTGCCAAATCGACGGAGAAGAATGGCTGCTAAGCTATGCCGAAATTCCTCGCCCGCGCTGGCTTGTTGTCACCCTCAACCGACCGGGCCTTATAACCTCCACCTTGCGCTGGTCGGGGAAAGTGAACCTCGTCTTCGGCCTGGCCCTGTCGCTCATCCTGGCCACCGCAGTGATCATTCTGGTTGGCCGCATCAGCTCTTCCCTGCGCCAGCTCACCGAAGGCGCCGAGGCCATCGCCGCCGGTGATTTGGGCCAGCGCATCGAGCTGCGCACCCGGGACGAGACCCGGCGTCTGGCAGACGCCTTCAACCGGATGTCCACCAGTCTGCAGGAACACGTGGGTGCTCTGCGGCAACTCAACGAAAACCTGGAAGAACGGGTGGCACAGCGCACCGCTGAACTGGAAAAGGCCAACGAGGTGGTGCAGGCCCACAATGCCCTGCTGGAGCGGGAGCTCGAAACCGCGCACGACATGCAAATGCAGCTCATGCCCACGGCGCACCCCGAAATCCCGGGATTTGATATTGCCGGGATCTGCCGGCCCGCCACCCACGTGGGCGGTGATTTTTTTCAGTACTTCCCCCTGCCGGGAGGGCGTCTAGCCCTGGCGCTGGCCGATGTGACCGGACACGGCATGGAGGCGGCGATTCCCACCGTGCTCTTCAGCGGCATGCTCGATAACCAAATGGAGGAGACCACCTCGCCCGAGGCTTTGTTCTCGCGTCTGAACCGCTCCCTTTTTCGCAATTTGAATCGACGCACCTTCGTCTGTTTCACCATGGGCGAGCTGGATCCGGCGCGGCAGCAGCTGCGACTGGTCAACGGCGGCTGTCCCTATCCATATCACTACGTAGCAGAGACAGGCCAGGTGGCGGAAATAACCCTGGACGCCTTCCCCCTGGGCCTGCGCCAGGAAGCGCAGTACGAGCAGATCGCGATCGATTTATCCCCCGGAGACCGGGTGGTCTTCTGCTCCGATGGCATCATTGAGGCGGGATCCGAGGGGGAGGAGATCTTCGGTTTCGAGCGCACCCAGGAAGCGATCGGACGGGCCGCCGGGGAGGGCTTGCCGGCGCCGGGGCTAATCGATTATTTACTAAGGGAAGTAGATGCTTTCTGCGGTCCCGTCGAACAGCACGACGACCAGACCATCGTCGTGCTGGAGGTGATACTTTAGCACGACCCCGGAAATCCGGGCCAACCGCGCAAGTGGGCTCACCCCTTGCGCGGTCTACTGTGAAGGGATTCTGGAATGATTTTAAAAGCTATTTTTTTCGGCCTGGGCGGCGCCGGCGCCGGCGCCGTTTTATGTTCTGCCGCCTACCCCGATCCCGATTCGCTGACCATCGCGAGCAGCATAATCGCGGGCGCCGCCGCAGCCCTGTTGCTAAACTGGCTGACCGGGGCCAGAGAAAACACGTTTTTCGGCAAAATCCTCTCTTCGATCTGGCCCCTCCCAACAGCCCGCAGACAGGTGCTCGGCGGCGGTCCGCAGGAGCTCGACTCATTTGAAGTCGACTATATTTACGACATCAGGATGCGCAGCTATGAGACCGAAATCATCATCACCATTGGCCTCTACGCGGCCCTGCTCTCTATCGATCATAGAAATATCGACGATGCCCTGTGGACCCTTACCTGGTTCTTGCCCTACGACACCATTTTGATTTTGTCGAAGGCCAGCCTTTTCGCCCTGTGGATTCTGCGCCTGGGCATGTCCTTTCATCTGCTACTGCGATCCATCTGGATCGCTCTGGTGGGGCTTGGCTTCACCTATCCAAGAGGTATAGGGAACTCATCCTTGCACGGCGCCCTGCACCGGCGTTCCTACAAATACCTTACGACTCCGGATGCGGGTTCGCGCCTGACCCTGGCCATCGAGCGCCTGTGCAGCGTGGTGTACGGCGTCTGGCTCAGTTGCCTGTTTTCGCTGATGGCGTGGACGTTTTTGATCCTGGCGAGCTACGGGCTGGCCGACATGGTCTATGGGCAGGTCGAACTTTTCCATACTCAGAGTACTAACCAGTACGTCCTCATGGGGCTTTTCGCCCTTGTCATTTTCTCCGCCTGGACCTATTTCAAAACCAGCCAGCGCAATAGCCTGTTGGCCTTCCGCTACCCGATCTTCGACATTTTCCATTTCTTCCGCGGTACTTTTCTGGCCTATTCGCCGCCCCTGCGCTTTCTGGTGGTCTGCTTCCCCATTTTGTGCATCCTTTTAGGCGTTCTCTTTACCCACTATCAAGGTCCGGACATCGCAAAATACACCTACATCAACCACTTGAAGATCGGTGAGACGCTGAATCGGCCGGCCCTCAATAACTGGAGTATAGACCGCGGCTATGTGGAAATCTATCTGCCGCAGAAATATCTCGCCAAGCTGGGCCTGGCAAAGAAACTGCACGATTTGCCGCAGGGAAAAAAAAGCACCTTGAGGGAAATTCTGGAAAAGGGCGGCATTTCTTTTTACTTGAACGAGACCAAGCTGACCAAGCTGGAATGGCTCGAGATCATGCTGGGCGATGCCCGCGTATTATCTACCTTGCTGCCGCTGGAGGGACTCGGGGAGGGCGTACACAATCTGCAAATAATGAAAACAGCAGAACCCGGGGCAAGCGCACAAAAGCCGATAAATATTCCCTTTTACTATTTTGCCGGCAAAGAATAAAAACGCCCGCCCTGGCCGCCGGTCCCGTCGCCCCGCCTCCTCAGGGCGCTCACTTGAGCAGGATCATGCTACGGGTCTGCTCAAAGCCCGGCGCCCGCATGGTGTACAAGTAGAGACCGCTGGCCAGATCGCCACCGTTGAAGACAATGCGGTGGTAGCCGGCCGCCAGCTCCTCGTCTACCAGGGTGGCCAGGCGCTGGCCCAATCCGGAGTAGAGATCTACCCGCACCCGCCCGGTCTGCGGCACCGCGAGCCGAATGGTGGTCAGCGGATTGAAAGGGTTGGGATAGTTTTGTTGCAGCGCAAAAGACGCCGGCAAAGTGCCCTCCTCCAACTCGGCGATGAGGGTGCGCACTTCGTTGCTGCGGCCGGGCGTACCCTGGCCCAGCGCGGCGACCCAACTCGGCGCCAGGGCGTTGTCTAGCGCCGGACTCAACAGCGCCAGGGTCGTCACCTCGCGCCCGCCCTCTTGCGCGGCCGGCCAGGGTTCCTCAGTGTCGTAGCTGAGGGCGTCGACCAGCGCTCCGCCACTGTCAAAAAGCCGCACCTGCTCGCTTCCCGCATTCAGGCCAAAGCCGAAATTGCCGATACAATCATCCGCCTGCGGAAAGGCCTGGCCGAAGCGCATCGAATCCCGGCACAGGACCAGGAAACCGCCGGGCTCGATGACGGTCTCGCCCGGGATGACGAAGGGACGGGTGTCTTCGTCGTCGTTGAATACCCAGCCGGATAGATCTATCGGCACCTGGTAGGTGCTGTGCAACTCCACCCAATCGCCCGGATCGAAATCAGCGGTGGAATTGAAATTGATCTCGTTGATGACAATGCGGTTCAACGCCTCGCTAGCGGTGGCAAAATGGGCCGTCAGAGAAGTGTCGCCCTCCAGGTCGAGCACCGTCGAGGCCCGGGTGGACGAGAGCGCGCCACTCCAGCCGCTGAAGCGATAGCCGGGGGCGGGCACGGCACTCACCCGGACGGGCACGCCCTGGAAATAGATGCCGCGCCAGGGAAATTCGGCAATGTCGAGGGTGTTGATAGCGATGGTGCCGGCGCCGGGCTGGGCAATCTCGAGTTCGACTGCCACCGTGTCCTCCAGGGCAAATCGCTGCATGATGAACTGGCGCAGGAAAAAGGGGCGCTCCACGGCATAGGCCGCCTGGGCGCGCAGATTGCGCTCCCAGCTGTCCACATCGCCGCCCCAGCGGGCGAAGTGGTGGGAAAGTTCGGGTTCGAGCACGCTCTTCATTTTTTCGATGGTCGCCTCGACCCGCGCGGGCAGAAAAATCGAATTGAGCAAATCGGCGCTGCGGTTGGCATAGGTATCGATGAACTCCTGGTTGGCGAAGAGGCGGCGGTTCAACAAGGTGGTCCAGGCCGGATAACTGCGCGGCCCGTCCGGATCGAGCGCCATTTCGAGGGTGTTGTGGCGCACCCCGCCGGAGGCGCGGCCCAGCCCCCAATCGACGTCGAAGAGCATCCAGCGCCACTTGCTGCCGGGGGTTTTGGGCCGCCAGAATTTTACATTGTTGCCCAGCCAGTCGATATTGCCCAAATATATTTCGGCGGCGATATAGGAAATGTAGTGGTCCATGTGCATCTGCGTCTTCACGAAATCGTAGTTCTCGGGGGCGCTCATGTCGTTTTCGTTCATAAAATCGATCATGTTGTTGTAGTGTTCGGCATCGCCCTCGACCACTATCGGCGGCGGCGAACGGTGGTAGAGTTCGAGAATGTCGACCTCGTCCGGATCGATGCCGTGGTGCGCGGCCAGATATTCCTCGTTTTGCTTTTCGCGCAGATTGTGGATGCCCCAGTAGGCGCCGTTGAGGTAGACGATGACCGGGCGGTAGGCCTGCAGATCCATGTCCAGATCGGCGACCAGGGCCTGGCACAATTCATCGCGGAAAAGGGTGGAGTGTTCAACGATATCGCGACCGGAATTGCGCAGGACCAGGGTGGAGAAGCGGTCGATCGGCAGGTCGGGGAAAATCTGGTAGTCGATCTCGCGGGCGCCGTAGCGATTGCGCATGAACAGGGCCATGCCCTTGCGCGGATAGCTGCGGCCCGCCAGGCCGATGATCTTGACCCCGGCGTCGACGCTGAACCCCAGG
>CAXFTV010000382.1:0-2850 GCA_964005845.1 uncultured bacterium | reverse complement strand
CGCCATGCCATCGGGAATTTCGGCCTCGGTTGGTGGATCCTGGGTGGAAAAGGGAATGGGGATTTGATGGGTGAGTGCAAAGCGGGCAATAGCTTCTCCCGTCATCAACATGGCCTCGGTGACTAGTTCGCGGCTGTGCAGGGGGGGGAGATGGGTGATGGCCACCCGGCCCTCCACTACTTTGATCCGGTATTCCGGCCATTCGATGAAGACGGCACCATTCGCCCAGCGCTCCCCCTGCATGTTCTGGGCGAGGTCGTGGAGGGATCTGAAGGGCTCCTGGTCAAGTCGGCCCTCGGCCTCTTCATAGGTGAGGCGGTCCACCTTGATCCAGCTTGGAACGATTTCCAAAGCGCTTATCTGGTAATCGGCGTCCAGATCCATGCCAAAAGAAAGGGCCGGCGAGATAGGAGCCAGTCCCAGTCCAAGCATAGGGGTAGCCCGGGGAGGTAGCATGGGGATAGTGCCGTCGGGCAGATATAGATTGGCGCCACGGTCCCTTGCTTCCTCGTCTGCGGCACTATCGGGTCTTACCACGGCGGCGACATCGGCAATGTGGACCCAGAGGCGGCCGGCTTCAAAGCTCAGGGCGTCATCGGGGTCTACATTGCCCGCGTCGTCAATGGCATAGGCCTCCAGGTGAGTCAGATCCCGGCGTTCTTCGGCAGGTAGGTCGGGCAATTCTAAAATGGGCGCACTCGTCGATAGAGATTGGCGCTTGGCGTAGGGCACCACCGTAGGTTTCCAGTGGTCCAGTTGGAGTAAGAGGGCATGGGCGTTTTCAGGACTTTCCGCCCGACCCAGTGCGCCCAGGATCCCCTTATTTGTTTGCTGCCCCATGGCCTGCTTTTCGAGTTCGGCTAGAAAGGGGCGGTCTTCTGGTGCCGCCTGGCCCTGCTGCAGGCGTTCGATGAAGACGGTCCAGGCTTGTTCGGCTGCGAGTTTTGCAGCGCGTCGTTGCTGAGTCTGCTCAATTTCTTCTGCGGTGCGGGCAACTATTTCACTGGGATTACCGCTAAAATAGAGGTCCTGGGCAACCAGCTGCCAGGTTGCCCAGGCAGTGAGTGGAGTGCACTCCCCGTGGATCAAATCAGTCAAGTCGTCGAGATTGGTGGTTTCGCCGGCCATTAGTTCCCACGCGGTATTTGGATCACCGGTCAAATCCTGGTCCAGGTCGGAGAGGCTCTGCAGGGGCCCCGGGTGCAGCAGCTCGACGTCCTTGGGGCGCACCCTGCGAACGCCACTTCCCCGCACCTCGATTTCGAGTTTGTCTCCAGTTGCCAGGACGCGGGCAGGGTGGCGCTTATAAAGCACCAGACTGTTTTTTAGAAGCATCATCTCTTATGGTTTGGAGGGTGTTTGTTTTTAAGTTAGTCCACTTTAGGGGAGCCCACAAGAACGACTCGCGTGGACCGCCGGCTTGGTTTATAATTATTTCTCGGACGCCAGGTAAGTTTTTGCCTAAAGAAAATTCTCCCCTAGATTATCCGAATCTATAGGGGTATTGTTTGGTTGGGCATTTATCATCGAATTTGCCCTTGCCAGGTTCACCCGGTAAAGGAGCGGAGAAAATGGGCACGGTCATGACGCTGCAGGGGGAAATTCGGGGCGAGGATCTGGGAGTGGTGGATTATCACGAGCATCTGTGCATCCGTCCTCCCCGTTGGCTCCTGCGCGAGGATCCGGATTTTGCGCTCGACGATGTAGAAAAATCCACTGCCGAATTGCGTACCTGGGCCCGGGCCGGGGGGCGTACCCTCATCGAAATGTCGGCCATTGATTTCGGCCGCGATATTCGCGCCGTGCGGCGGATAGCCCGCAAGGTACCCGAAGTTAACGTCATTGCCATTACCGGATTCAACAAACCCTATTATTGCGACGATGCCGTTTTTGCCGCGCCCGACAAAGACCTAATCAAGCGCTGTCTGCGGGATATCAGCCGCGGCATAGACGGCACCGATTGTAAGGCCGGCCTGGTCAAAGGGGGGAGCGGCTACAACACCATGAACGAGCGCGACTGCAAACTCCTGCGCGTTGCGGCCCAGGTCCATTTGGAAAGCGGCGTTCCGTTGATAACCCACACCGAAGCCGGCACTATGGGCTTCGAACAAATCGAGTTCTTGGCCGCCTGCGGGGTGGAGCCGAGCCGGGTGTGTTTGAGCCACATGGACCGCAACCCGGATTTCTGGGAACATCGGCGCATTGCCGCAACCGGGGCCTACCTGGGGTACGATTGTGCGGGAAAAATCAAGTACGGGCCTGACGAAATTCGCATTGAGGTGCTCAAACGCCTGGTAGAGGCTGGACTGGGGAGCCAGATTCTGCTCGGCAATGATCTGGGCCGTCCCAGTTACTGGCGCCACTATGGGGGGGGGCCAGGCCTGGATTTCGTGCTGGAGAAATTTGTCCCGCGCCTGCGTCAAGAAGGTCTCGGCGCAGCTGTCCTAGAGGATATTCTGGTGCACAATCCGCGCCGTTACCTAACCGGAGAGATGTAAAAATGTCAGAGCATAGTGCATGCGAGGATACCGTTGCGGGCTTGAAACAAGAACCGCGCAAAGTGCGCTGGGTGTGGCTGGTATATGCCCTAATTTATGCCCTGGCCATACCCTGGTACTGGCCGGCTAATTACCGCGGGCCTCTCATTGGCGGTTTCCCGCTGTGGGTTGGGGTTACCCTATTGAGTGTGATGTGTCTGGCCCTCTGGACGGCATGGGTAGTTTTTCGCTACTGGCAGGGCGACGAAGGAGAAGAGGAATGATGGACAACGGTGGGGGCCAGCTGGTTTTTGGCCCGGGTGCCCTGCTGCTGGTGGGGCTTTACTTGCTTTCGATGATCGGTATTGGCTGG
>CAXFTV010000381.1:0-7361 GCA_964005845.1 uncultured bacterium | reverse complement strand
TGCTGGACGATGCCCGCATCCAGGCGATTGTCGGCGCCATCCTTGGTGCCGACTTCAACTACGCCTGCGGCGATGGCAACTACTACAGCGGTGATACCGGTTGGCACGCGGATGGCAACTGGGGCGAACTCTTCGCCTGTAAGATCGCCTTCTACCTGGATCCACTGGGGCGCGATAGTGGCTGTCTGCGGGTTATCCCCGGCAGCCAGCGCCCCGACCACTTTATCCGCACCGAGGGGATCAGCCCGCGCCAATCCCTGGAGCTGTACGGAGTCGAAGCCGCCGATTTTCCCGGCAATATTGCCCTGGAGACCCAGCCGGGCGATCTGGTCATTTTCAACCACGATCTCTACCACGCTTCCTTTGGGGGCGGCCAGCGCCGGCGCATGTTTACCATGAACCTGACCCGGGGCTGCCGCAGCGCCGACGATGTGGAGAAATTTCACAACTACGTGCGCGTGCACACTCCCGGCGGCTATAAAATAGACACTGGAGCCGGTATGTTCCGGCCAACCTTGCTCGACACGGCCAGCGAGGCCCGCATGATTCATCTGCAAAAGGGCGTCGAGATCCACGATAAGCTATTCCCACACCTGGCGCGAAAGTAAGGTAAAAATGATTCTGGTAACCGGAGCCGCAGGGCGGCTGGGCGGCCGCGTCGTCCGGCTGCTGGTGGAGCGCGGTTACGATGTCCTGGGCACCGACCGGATTGACCTCGAGGCGTCGTCGGCGCCCTTTGCCCGCGCCGATCTGTGCGACGCGGACCAGGCCAGCAAACTGGTGGCCGCCGCCGAGGCCGTCATTCACCTGGGGGCGATCCCCGGTCCTCGGGCAGAGGAACCACACGCAATTTTCCACAACAACGGCCACAGCACTTTCAATATCATGATGGCGGCTGCGGCTAACAAAGTGCGCCGGCTGGTGTTTTCTTCCAGCGCTTTTGCCATGGGCTGGGCAGCGGATCCAGGCGCCTTTGTCCCCCTCTACCTGCCGCTCGACGAAGACCACCCCACCATGCCCTTCGAGCCCTACGGACTTTCCAAGCAGATCGGCGAGTGCATCGGCGAAATGGTGGCCCGCTCCAGCCCTACTTCTGTGGTCAGTCTGCGCTTCACCAATGTGGTTCCTCCCGAGCGACAAGCGGATTTTCCCCTGCCCGCGCCCACCCCGGAAAACCCCACCACCCTGGTTATGTGGGCCTACGCCGATCCGCGCGACGTGGCGCTGGCGCACGTGCGTGCTCTGGAGGCCGATCTGCAGGGCCACGAAGCTTTCCTGCTGGCTCAGCCGACCACCCGTTTCCGGGAAAGCACTGCCGAGTTGATCGAACGCAATTTTGGCGATCGCGTGCCAATCCGCGGCGAACTTCGGGGCAATGCCAGCGTCATCAGTACGGAAAAGGCGCAACGCCTGCTCGGTCTCGAGTTCAGGCGGGGCTGGAACCAGACTTGAACGCGGCCCGGTCCGCCGGGACTGTCATTTTAAAAAGGCCCTATGCCCGAGCAGAAAAAAGCCTATCTCTACGCTCTTGCCACAGTGTTGCTGTGGTCTACCGTGGCCTCCGCCTTCAAACTCTCGCTCCGCTTGCTGGATTCCGTTCAGTTGCTGTTTTACTCCAGCCTGTTCTCCGTTCTTGTCCTGGGGCTGCTAGTGTTCGTACAGGGCAAACTCAAGCAGGTTTTTTGCAGTACGCGCAGACACTACCTGCAGGCCCTCGGACTTGGTTTTCTGAATCCCTTTCTCTACTATCTAGTGCTGTTCAAAGCCTATGAGCTGCTGCCGGCCCAGGAGGCCCAGCCACTCAACTACACCTGGGCTCTGACCCTGAGTTTTTTGTCCATCCCACTGCTCAAACAGAAAATTGGCGGCAACGAGATTGCCGCGGGCCTGGTGAGTTATAGCGGGGTCCTGGTCATCTCCACCCGCGGCGATATTCTCGCGCTGCGCTTTTCCGATCCGACGGGCGTGGCTCTGGCTCTGGGCAGCACCCTCATCTGGGCCCTCTACTGGATCTACAACGCCCGCAGCGATCGCGACCCGGTGGTTGGCCTCTTCCTCAACTTCGCCTTCGGCCTGCCCTTTGCGCTCGCCTATTGTCTGCTCTTTTCCGAGTTGCAGCTGAGCGAATTTCGCGGCTTGCTCGGGGCCGCCTACGTAGGTTTTTTCGAGATGGGTATCACCTTTGTGCTCTGGCTCAGGGCTCTGAAGTTGTCGGAGAACGCCGCCCGGGTAGGCAATCTGATTTTCATCTCGCCTTTTCTCTCGCTGGTCCTGATTCACTTTCTGGTCGGCGAGCAGATTCTGCCCTCCACTTTTGCGGGACTGATTCTCATTGTAGCCGGATTGCTGATTCAGCGATTTAAAGCTTTGCGTCCGCGTACGACTCATCGGGGCAATTAAAGAGGTGTGCTGTAGTGGGAGGAGGTCCGCGCTGCACGGCCAAGAGGTGTTGGGATTCCCCTGGGGCAAATTTCCCCACCGCCCTTCCGCAAAAGGCCTTCTGGTCCATATCTTTATGCGCGGGGGGCTGAGAATTTATTGTCCAGTGGCAACGGACTTTCTGCAAGAAGGTCGCTGCGAGCCGCAAGTTGACCATTGCCCCTTGCCAGAATGCTCTGCGAGTCTAGACGGGGTAAGTTTCCGCACTGCCAACATGGCATCGCGGCAGCTGCAGATTTGAGGTGGCTGCAAAACATAAGCGGGTGGATGGGGGGGAGTAGTGGCTTGATTTATAGATTTGCGCGTTTTTTATTAAGTCCGGATTTTCCTGCTAAATCAAAGGAAAAAAATGACTGGTTACTTTAAAAAAAATCGTTTCTCGTTGCTTTTACTGATCTTTGCCGCGACCGCCCTGGGCGCTGAAGAGCCCCCGCCCGGCGAGGGCATTATCCTGGAGGAAACTGTGGTGAGGGCGGCGCGGACCGAGCAGATCCTCAAAGATATTCCCGCCCATATAACCGTGCTTACTCCCGCGGATATGCGCCGTTCGCCAGCTCTGACCCTGGATGATTTCCTCCTGCAGGTGCCCGGCTTCAGTCTCTTCCGGCGTTCCAGCAGCATGGTGGCGCATCCGACGACCCAGGGCGTGTCGCTGCGCGGCATCGGTGCCAGTGGTGCCAGCCGCACTTTGGTGCTGCTGGATGGCATGCCTTTGAACGATCCCTTTGGCGGTTGGGTGCAATGGGGCAAGGTGCGGCTGCGGCACCTGGAGCGCATTGAGGTACTGCGCGGCGGCGGTGCCCACCTCTGGGGCAACTACGCCCTGGGTGGCGTCATCCATCTGTCCACTCTGCAAGCGCAGGAAAAAACGCTGGCCCTGGCGGCGCGGGGCGGCACCCGGGAGACGGCCGACCTGGACTTCCTGGCTGCGCACCGCCTGGGTCCGCTAGGAGTGGGACTTGCAGGCAGCTACTTCAGGACGGGTGGCTACCCTATCGTGCGTCCAGACCAGCGCGGTGCGATCGATGTAGCAGCGGATTCCAGAAACGCCAACTTCGGGATCAAGTTGGCGCATCAGCCCAATAAAAAAACCGCTCTGGCGCTGCATGCCGGAGTTTTTAACGAGGACCGCGGCAATGGTACTCCCCTTACCGAAAACAGTACGAACGCCGGCTATGTTGGGGGGCGCGCCACTCTGGAGACGGCGGCGCGCGGCAAGTGGAGCCTCTCCGGCTTTGCCCAGATCCAGGAATTCGCGAGCGTGTTTTCGGCGCAGGAAGAGGATCGTAGCTCGGAGCTTCCGGCCCTGAATCAGTTCGAGGTGCCCTCCAATGCCCTGGGCGGCAGTCTGGAATGGCTGCAGGTTTTGGGCGGCACCCACCTGCTCACTGCGGGTGCGGATTGGCGCCGCGCCAGCGGCGAGACCAACGAGAAATACTTCCTATCTCCACGCGATTCGACCGGCCGTTTCAAACGCCTTCGGCGCGCCGGCGGCGATCAGCAGGTACTGGGTTTCTATCTGCAGGAGGTCTTCGAACTCGCGTCCCGCTGGCAGCTTACCGCGGGGGGGCGGGTGGATCGCTGGCACAGTTTTTCCGCTCGGCGCCGCGAAGTGGATCTGGAGAATGACGAAGTTCTGCGGGACGATATCTACCCCGAACGCACGCGCTGGGTCTTCAACCCCAAGGCGGGACTCCGCTTCCATGCCAGTGCGTCTCTGTCCCTGCGCGGTGCCCTCTACCGGACCTTCCGCGCCCCCACCCTGAACGAACTCTTCCGTCCCTTCCGGGTGCGCAGCGACATCACCGAGGCCAATCCGAATCTGGACCCGGAGCAATTGCAGGGCGCCGAAATCGGCGCCGATTTTCTCAGTTCTTCCCTGCGCGGCCATCTGACCGCTTACTGGAACCAGGTCGAAGATGCCGTTTTCAACCGGACGGTGGCCGGCAGCAGCACGGGAGAGAGGATCGATCCCTGTGGTTTTGTGCCGGCTGGCGGCAGCTGCCGCCAGCGCGACAACCTTGGAAGCACCCGCATCCGCGGCATCGAAACCGAGCTGAGCTATGCCAGGGGATCGTCTTGGAGCGGCTCCCTGCGCTATCTTTTTACCCACGGCGAAATCACCAGGGCCCCGCACCAGGGCACTCTGGAGGGCAAGCGCCTGCCGCAGGTGCCGGCTCATCGCCTGGTCGTGCAGTTGGGTTACGCCCACCCGATTCTGCAGGCGACCATCCAGGGGCGCTACTTGGGCAAGCAGTACGAAAACGATATCAATTCTATCGAACTGGGCGATTTCGCCGTGATCGACCTGTCCGTCGCGCGTCCCCTCGGCGCCGACCGCGAGGTTTTCCTGCGCTTGGAAAACCTCTTCGACCAGGCCTACGAAGTGGGCCAGGGCAGCAACGGCATCGTCACCGAAGGCGCTCCCAGGCTGCTCCACGGCGGGGTGCGGGCCGAGTTTTAAAATCAGCACCGCGGCGCGCAATAGAGTTGACCCGATTTCGAAGATAGTTTATCTCTTGGAAACAAGAAATCCACTGCGCCAGAATCTACCCACGGGACAAGGAGGAAGAAATCGTGAAAAGTTTGACAAAAAAAACCATTGCCATCGATACCCCGACCCCGCCCCCGGCCTGGGCTCTGCTGGAGTGGGAATTAATCCGCAATCAGGACCGCGCCTGCGAGGCGTTTTTCGACCACTATTTCGACGAGCGCGGCTACCTGGAGTGCATCCCGCGTTGGGGGGGCAACGACGGACCGGACGATGCGATTGAAAATCTGGTCAACTGGCCGGTGCTGTACGTGCTGGGCGGGGCCGACGAACTCATGGGCATGTGCAGATTGGCCTGGGAAGGCCACCTGAGGCAGTATACCGAGGCCCGCACGGTCGAGGTGCCCTTCTGCCGCGATGGCATGTACTACCGGGAATTTCCAGTGATGTTTGACTGGGTGCACAACGGCGAGGGCCTGACGACCTTCAACCTGCATGGACTCATGGACCCGAGCGAGGACAATTTCGAAAAGAGGGTGCGGCGCTTTGCCGGCTTTTATATGGGCGATGACCCGCAGTCCCCCAATTACGACAAGGAACACAAGATTATCCGCAGTCTATTCAACGGCAGCCGCGGCCCCATGTTGCGCAAAGCCACGGCACTAGATTGGGCCGGCGATCCCCTCGACGAGGTCCAGGAGCGCTTTATTCCCCTGCATGGGGAGCGCAATTTCGACGAGATGCTGGCGCACTTCGAGGATTACACCGATGTCGTGGGGGACCATCCGCAAAATCTGGTGGCCACATCGCTGGGCCTCAATGCCTACGCCCTCACCGGCGAGGAGCAATACAAGGAATGGGTCCTGGAGTACGTGGAGGCCTGGCGCCAGCGCACGCTCGACAACGAGGGCATTATTCCCACCAATATCGGCCTCGATGGAACCATCGGCGGGGAGTGCGAGGGCAAGTGGTACGGCGGTTGTTACGGCTGGGGCTTCACCGTGGTGGTGCCGCAAACTGGAGGGCTGTCCAGCCGCAACACCCATGGGCTGGGAGTCTCGGGTTTTGGCAACGCTCTCCTGATGACGGGGGACCAGCGCTTTGTGGACGTGTGGCGGCAGATGATCGACAAAATCAATAGCAACGCCAAAGAGGTCGACGGGCAGATCATGTACCCGCACATGTACGGCGACGAGGGTTGGTACGACTACAGCCCATCGCCCTATGCCCAGGGGGCGCTGGAGACCTACTACTGGTCCATGGAGCGCGACGATTTGAAACGCCTGGATGCCCAGGGCGGCTGGATCGGCTTTCTGGAGGGCAACAATCCGGACTATCCAACCGCGGCTCTGCAGGCCGATTTTGGTCGGGTGCGGCAGCAAATGGAAAAGGTGCGCAACGATCCGACCACCCCGGACACGCGGCTGTCGGACAATCCCAATCCCTTTAATCCGGCCACCATTGGCACCCTGGCCCAGCTGATGCTGGGCGGTTTGCAGCCGCGCCACGGCTGCCCCCTGCATGCCCGGGTGCGCTATTTCGACCCGCAGCAACAGCGCTCGGGCATGCCCGAAGACGTGGGCGCCCTGGTCGAAAAGCTGGGCCCAGATTCCATGACCCTGACCCTGGTCAATACCGACCAGGTGGAGGCGCGCGACGTGATCGTCCAGGCCGGTGCCTACGGCGAGCATCAGTTCGACTGCGTTGCGGTGGAGGGGGAACAGGTGGCGGTAGACGACGCGGCTTTCAGAGTAGGACTGGCGCCGGGGGCGGGCAGCACGTTCGAGATTAAGATGCAGCGCTATGTCAACGACCCGACTTTTGCTTTTCCCTGGGATCGCTAGGGTATTTAAGGGGGGGCGCGGCGTCGTGGGGGGCAGTGGTGGCCAAAGGACGTTCTGGGGCTCGGACCTGCCTGGGAGTAGAGCGGGGGCGTGAGTGTTCAGAACGTCGCCAAAGGGCAGAGCCGTCCGCCGCTTCGGGCCCAGTACTGCAGTTCAATCCGCCAGCTCGATGGCGCGCATTTCGCTGGACCAGTCGTGCCACATATCTTGCGGGAGCGGCTGGTGCTGGATTTCCCCGATATTGTTTTTGAGGAAGTCGTAGAGTACGGCCTGGCGCAGTTGGCCCGATGTATTGGGGCTGGCCATGTGGCCCAGGCGGGGGTGCCAGAAGACAATGTCCCCGGCCTCGCCATGGGTGTCGACGGGCGTCTGCTGGTTGATGCGTTCGCGGGTTGGCTCGTGGTCCGCGGTCGTATCCCGGAGATACTGCGTTGTAAAGGTGCGATAGAATTCGATGTGGCTGCCCGGCCACACCATGAAGCTGCCGCCGCCCGGCGGCACGTGGTCGATATAACCGACGACGCCCAGATGGAAGGGGTGTCCGTCGCAGTGGCAGCCCAGCGGTCCGGACGGATGGTCGCCGTAGG
>CAXFTV010000380.1:0-4595 GCA_964005845.1 uncultured bacterium | reverse complement strand
TGGTGCCAATTGGATTGCACTTTTGTGCTGATTTGTCTTGGAGCAGTAGTATGGTTCGCCATTTTGGGCAGCGTCGACGACTTTCTCAAGGTGCGTCACGGAAATAGCGACAGGGGACTATCAGAAGCAGCCAAATTGATGCTGCAATTCATATATGGAGCAATTTTTGCACTTATTTATGTGACTGAAGAGTTTTCCCCGTTGCCGGAAGGGTTGGCCACCCAGCTTTACCTGCCCTTTTTTAAATATCCGGTGGTGGATTTATCTTGGGGTTATGTTCCCTTTATTATATTTACTGTAATTGCCATTGCCAATTCGGTAAATATTGCTGATGGGATTGATGGTTTGGCTGTGGTACCGGTCTCATTTGTTGTAGCTGTTTACGGAGTGTTCGCATATGTATCCAGCCATTTCACCATTGCAAATTTTCTGATTTTCCCTTTTATGCCTGGAGTTGGTGAAGTCGCCATTATTTGTTCGATCGTATTTGGGGCCTGCCTGGGTTTTTTGTGGTTTAATTCCTATCCCGCCAATGTGATTATGGGGGATACTGGATCCATGGCTCTGGGGGGCTTATTGGGTACCGTGGCCGTGCTGGTAAAACAGGAATTCCTATTTTTGATAATTGGTGGGATTTTTGTCGGGGAGGCCTTTTCCGTGCTGGTGCAGCAGAAAATCGGCATAAAATGGTTGGGTCGCCGTTTTTTCTATAGTGCCCCTGTTCACCACCATTTCCAAATGCGGGGATTAGCCGATACAAAGATAGTTATTCGGTTCTGGATTATAGCAGGTATCCTGGCACTTTGTGGGCTGGCAACGCTAAAAATCCGTTGAGTAGATAGGGGTATGCCCTAGATCTAGAGCAAATTGAGACCATAAAAGAAAATAAGCAGTACTATAATTCCCATGAAAACGGCAATCCAGATCGGAACAGCTGCACTTTTGTAGGATCCCTCAGAATATTCTTCACTATTGTAGCGGCGGTATTCGCTGGACAAAAGGAAAAATGCAGAAACAAGCGCGGTAATGATGGCTATGAGCAGGAAAGCAAAACCTATCGTTTCCGGCGCCAGGGTTCGAATCAAACTGCAGAGGTAGGAGCCCAGGTTAATGAAGAGGATGTATTCGCGGACCAGCAGACCGTAAATAAAAATTCCGAAGCTAAACGAACTGATGACCAGCGGGGCAAAACCCTCTAACCAGGAAGTGGTAGAGAAGAGTAGAAAGAGGATGGTGCCAATGAGCAGGTGCAACCACATACCCGCGTAGGCATAGAAAAAGGAGGGGCGCTCGAAAGACGCCTGACCAATAAGGTACTGGGAAAATGTGCGGATAGGCGGCATTAAAACTAAAAAACTCCAGTATGATTAATAAAAAAAACTTATTAAAATTACTCAATGATAAGTGTATAGATGGAGTGTGTCAAGCGAAAATACGCCTTTGGAAATTGGGAAAATACAGTTACTTAGACGCACATGAAAAATTTTAGGGCCCTTGCTCTGAAAGATATTTCAAATGTCTGTCGCCCCTTTGCAAGGTCTAGTTTTACCGGCTGAGAAAAAAAAGTCTATGCTGCAGTAATCACCGGGTGGGGCGAACTAAACGCACCTTTTTGCAGGGTTTGTCTTTCGTGGTAGCGGACCAGGCGGTAACAGTTTTCCTGTGGTTTGACAAAGGCGATTGACAGCGCAAAAATCGGGCCTCGAGCATCTTCGGTATGGATCTTAGAATTCACTATTCTAGCATTGATAGAACGGAACTGGGCGCGGATTTTCTTGCAGGCTTCCGCGTAGGGGTCGCGACGGATAAATGGCCGTTTTGCGCTGAGATTTGCCCTTTGTCGCCTGGCCCATTCTTCCACAAAACCATCGGCGGGAACTATTGAGATGTCCAGTTTTTCAGTAGCGGGATTCTGGCGGAGAAAAAGTTGACCACCGCCGCCACTCATATTTGTAAAAACGCCCGGCTTTTCAAAAAATTCACCCGGCTTGTCGATTTCCTCCCACTCAACGCGGGCCCGCAAAGTTACCGATACCCTGAACGAAGAGCGTCGCTGTTTGTGCTTGATGGTATCGGGTGTTTTTAGCAGGAGTACCGGCAGGTTCCCATTCAGGCAGCTGTTGCCGAGAATTTTACTGGAGAAAGTGTATTCTTCGGCGCTATTACGCAAACTACTAATAGTAACCGGAGTGCCGCGCGGAGGCCGGAGTTCGGCCGGTGCATCTATGCAAAGATACTCTGGACTTAGGTCCTGCAGACGCCCCTGGTGCGGGAACTTCGATAGATCGTGGTCTTGGAAAGCCAGGGTAAAACGCTCGCCTATCTTCAGTGCCCTGGGTATTTTGAACCCCTTCCTGGTAGATTTCATCGCTGAGCCTCCTTTGCTCGAGGGCAAGATAAGTTTATGGGAGGTGCCGGGCATGACTTGCCGCACTCTATTATATCGATCGGAAGAAAAACCATTTTCTTAAGTATTATTTACAGCTATGTGATGATATTTTATATCAAGTAATATCACATAATAATTTACTCTCAAAGTCAAAGTTCTTCAAGATGCGTGAAATAAATGACTTAGAAGTATCCATCGAGAGTGTTAAAGGCGTCGGTGCAAAGCGGGGGGCGGTTCTCAGGGAAGTTGGTATCCACACCCTCGCAGACCTACTGCTCTATCTGCCACGCCGCTATCTGGACCGGAGGCAGGTTCTGCCCATTGCTCGGGCGCCCTCCGGCCAGGAGCTAACTCTGGTGGGCCAGGTGCGCCAGATGCGTTTTGTCCCGGGGGCCAGACCGCGTTTTACCATGGTAGTTGAAGACGAGAGCGATGATATTAGTTGCGTCTGGTTTCGGGGCGGGAACTATTTGCAACGGAATTTTAAGGAGGGGGATGTGCTGGCGCTGAGCGGCAAGGTTGAAATCTTTCAGGGGCGGCACCAGATGGTGCATCCCGAATACGAATTCATCGAGGCATCCGGGGCACCCGATCTGCTCCACACAGGCGGGATTATTCCGCTTTATACAAGTAGCGCCGATATGAAGGAACGGGGTTTGAGGAGCAGGGGATTTCGCCGGATAATGCGTCGGGCATTGGATGAGTTCAAAGATAAAATCCCCGATGAAATGCCTGGGGAAATGATGCAGCGGCTGGTTTTGCCCGGATTGCGGGAAAGTTTCGAGCGGGTGCATTTCCCCCGGACTATGGAGGAGGTGCAGGCGGCGCGCCGGCGCCTTGCTTTTGACGAGTTGTTCGACTTGCAACTGCGCCTGGTCCGATTGCGTCGCCAGCGACTAAGGGAGGGGGATGGCATAGCTTTTTCGCGCCCGGAAAAACTGGTGCAGAGAGTGCTGGCAAAACTTCCCTTTGAATTGACCAGGGCCCAAGAGAGGGCAATAGGCGAAATCGAAGCAGACATGGAGCATCCCTTTCCGATGGCGCGCCTGCTGCAGGGAGATGTGGGCTCGGGTAAAACTCTGGTTGCCCTGTGTGCCCTACTTGTGGCGGTGGAGAATCAATATCAAAGCGTCCTGATGGCGCCTACCGAGATCCTTGCCGAGCAGCATTATCTAAATATCAAGTCAATGGTGGAGCCACTAGGGGTGGCTGTAGTCCTCCTGGCGGGGAGGAAGAAGGCGGCTGCCAGAAAAGAGGTTTTGCAAGCTTTGGAGAGCGGCGCGGGGCAAATAATCGTCGGCACGCACGCGCTTTTTCAGGACGAGGTGAATTATTTTCGGCTCGGTCTGGCAGTGGTAGATGAGCAGCATCGCTTTGGGGTCGTCCAGCGTTCAGAACTTTATCGAAAAGGGAATAAAATAGATGTCCTGATGATGACGGCAACACCTATTCCGCGCACCCTGACCCTTACTATCTATGGTGATCAGGAAGTATCGCTTATCGACGAGTTGCCCGCGGGGCGGAAAAGCGTGCGTACGGTTTTGCGCCCCGCCGACAGGCGGGAACTGATCTTTAAATTTGCCGCCGACCAGGTCCGCCAGGGGCGTCAGGTTTACGTAGTTTACCCTCTTATAGATGAATCGGAAAAGGTGGATCTAAAATCCGCTATTGAGGGGTATGATGAACTCCGGCAAGGAGTTTTGGCCGAATTTAATACAGCTCTGCTGCATGGGCGCATGGCTACGGAGGAAAAGGCCGAGGTAATGGATGCCTTTAAAAAGGGCGAAATTCAGGTGCTATGCAGCACTACAGTGATTGAGGTTGGGGTGGATGTTCCAAATGCCACGCTGATGATCATTGAGCATGCCGAGCGCTTTGGCCTCGCCCAATTGCACCAGTTGAGGGGCCGGGTGGGGCGTGGACCGGAGCAGTCTTACTGCATTTTGGTAAATTATGCAAAGAGTGTGGATGCGGATGCCAACCAGCGCTTGAAGATTTTGTGCGCCTCCCAGAACGGCTTTGAGATCGCGGAAAAAGATTTGGAAATTCGCGGCCCGGGCGAGGTGCTCGGCACCAGACAAGCTGGCATGCCTGAGTTTGTCGTCGCCGATTTAATTCGGGATGCGGATTTATTGGAAGTGGCCCGGGAAGAGGCGGAGAGGGTAGTGCGGCAGCACGATGGCGAAACGCCAGAGGGGGAGTAGTT
>CAXFTV010000379.1:0-10013 GCA_964005845.1 uncultured bacterium | reverse complement strand
GGCCTTTTCCAATTCGAGGCTGAGGTCTTCGGCTTCGTCGCAGAAGACCAGCGGTTCTTTGAGGTAGGCGAACAGGCCATCGCCGCCACCGTAGAGCAGGTTCATATAACTTTCGATGCCCTCCAGAGAGGTTCCCAGCTCCAGCTGGTCCTTGAGTTCCTGGAGGTCGATTTTCCCGGTCGCTTCGGCCGCCTGGATGAATTGCTGGTATTCCTCGCAGAAAAGCGGCGCCAGCAAGACTTCGCAAGCCGGCAGGATCGCGGCCTCCGGGCAGGTGGTGAGCGAGCGCTGGGTGCCGGCATCGAAATGGCGGATAGATTCGACTTCGTCGTCGAAAAACTCCAGCCGCAAGGGGTTTTCGACGCCGAAAGGATAGAGGTCCAGGATGCCGCCGCGGACGCTGAACTGTCCTATGCCGTCGATGGTGGGAACGCTTTCGAAACCGCAATCGGCCAGGTGGGTACAGAGCGCCTCCAGGGATTGTTCTGCACCGCTTTTAAGGTGCAGGGTGCCCAGCTCCAGAGCGTGTGGCGGCATTAGCGGGTTCAGCAGGGCGGCGGCCGGCGCCACCACGATGGTGGGCTCGTGGCGCTGCAGTTTCACCGCTGTTGCCAGGCGCAACTCG
Organism: uncultured bacterium; assembly: GCA_964005845.1. GTDB lineage: Bacteria > Latescibacterota > UBA2968 > UBA8231 > UBA8231 > CAXFTV01. The sequence continues at coordinate 9,388 of CAXFTV010000379.1, read as the reverse complement.
GTGATCTCCAGGGCCGGCGAGCGCCCTTCGTAGATGTCCACGTCCCAGGCTGGAAAGTAGTGGACGATGTCTTCGCCGCAGATGCTCTGGAGGTTATCGCGCCACTGTTCTGCCCGGTCTTCATCGGCGGCAATGACCAGCAGGGGGCGCGCGATCGAGCGCTGTACATGGGTTAGCAGGAAGGCCATCAGAGTCGTTGGCAAACCGTGCAGGAAGAGTTGCTTTTCACCTTTGCATAGCCGCGCGACTACCTCTTTGAAACTGGGGGTCAGGGCAGTCTTGCGAGCGATGTCATCGAGCGAAAGAGCAGGGTCCATAGTTTATTGGAGGGGATTGTACAGAAACAAAAAAAGGCCTGTTCAGCCGTGTGTGAACACGCTTTATAAACAGCCGAGAATAACCAATTTAAGATAAGAGCGGCACGTACTTTCTGTCAAGAAAGGGCGAATTGAGAGGCGGTGCAGGATGCCATTATCAACGGGTCAATTCTGGTCAGTTCTCGTTTTGCGCCCCGCGCCTAGGAGCGGGCAGAACGCGGCCGACAAGGTCGGGATGGCGATGAAATTTTCTGCTGGCGGCAGGTCGGCACCACCCCGACAAATTGCGCCAATGGCCCCGGCACTGATGTCACTGTTCCGACCAGGGATATATAAAGGTATTGTAATCGAGGTGATTGGCCCTGCTTGATGGCTCAATAAATTGGCTCTATTTTATAATAGTCAGGTTTTGCAATCAGCCAGGAGAGGGATCCAGATGAGACGATTAGCCATTTTATTGGCAGTGGCGACGGCAGCTAGCTGGGGGTGCGCTGAAAAGAAAGCAGACGGCCCCTACGTGCTCTATTACGACAATGGCGAAATGAAGGAACAAGGGACGTACAAAAATGGCAAGCTGGAGGGTGATTTTTTCCAATATTATGAGGATGGGACCAAAAAGCACCAAGGGTATTACGAAGAGGGCGAACTCAATGGCAAATTGAGTTTTTACGAACCTTTTATCGAATACTTCGAAACGCCCGAGGGGGAAATGTTGCGGGTGGAGGGGACTTACAAAGATGGGGCGCGGGATGGGGCCTATGCGGTCTATTACGGCGATTCCTCCAATAAAAAGGTGACGGGTGCGTACAAGAACGCGAACAAGCACGGAACCTGGTCCTGGTTTAGCAAAGACGGTCAGAAAAAAATGCAGCGCCAGTGGGATAGTGGCGAGCTGATAAAGTCGCTGGACTGCACCGAGGAAGCGCAGGTTTGCAATTAGCTCAAAAATGCATTGCCCGCCAGAGACTACCTTTATGCCTCCGTCGCCGCCGGGCTACCCAGGTCGCGCACTTTGCGTTCCCAGCCGTATTTGCGCTCGCCGGTCAGCAGCGCCCGCTGTTCTTCCGGCAATTGGCGGGCGAATTCGGGATCGGGTTCGTAGCCGTGCCAGGTCTGGAACATAGTGGGGGTATAACCGCCGAGCACCAGAACCCTGTCCCTGTCCGATTTGATAATCCCCGACGAGTGCAGGGTGGCCTCAAAAAAAAGCAGGGTTGAACCGGCCGGCGCTTCCACCTGGTGGATCATGCGCGGATCGGCCAGCGCGGCCTCGACAATGGCCTGCTGGTCCACCTCGGCGGGTACCTTGTGGGTTCCCGCGATGACGGCGGTGCCGCCGTCGTCGGGTCCCAGGTCGGTCAGATTGGTCAAGGTCTTGATGAAGGAGAAGTGATAGAGGCCATTGGCAATATGGCTGTAGCCGGGGTTGATACCCCGGTGGAAGCCGTAGCGGGCAGGGGTGTCCGGATCCTTCAACGGGCGGCGGATATGGGCGTCCGATTGTTCCAGGCGCACGCTGCCGCCAACGATTTCCTCGGCCATGCCCACCAGGTGGGGATGGGTCAGGTAGGCGTAAAAACACGGTGCCAGATGGGGTAGATTGTCAAGGCGGAAAAATTCTTCACTGGCACTGGAAAGGTGGCAGTTCGCTCCCGGCAATTCCCCGGTTTTGCGGTAGCGATCTTCGATCTGGTAGATGGTGTCCAGAAGGATCTGGACCTCGGTGTCGGCCAGGACATTCTCGATAATTACGTAGCCGTTTATATCCAGATACAAGCGTTGTGCCGGGGTCAGGGCCGGAAAGGGTCTGCTGTCCTTTTTGGGGTTCACAGGGCGACCTCCTTTTGAATTCTTCACCGCAGTATCGTCAGTTTATTTGTCTTTGCCGGAGCGCTCGTCCGCAGTCTATAGAGGTACGCGCCGCTCGCCAGGGCGCGCCCCCGGGCGTCGCGCCCATCCCAGTGGAGCGCGTAGGTGCCGGCCGGCCGCATCCCGCGGATCAGGGTGATCAGTTTCTGGCCGTTCAGAGCGTAGATGCTCAATTCCACAAAATCTTTCTGCGGCAGCGTGAAGTAGAGGGTGGTGCTACTATTGAAGGGGTTGGGGTAGTTTTGCGCCAGGGTAACTTCTCCGGGCAGGTTGGGGGTATGTTTTTCCCGAATGGCCGTGCCCTGGGCCAATCCGTGCAGATTTCCCCAGTCTAACGACAGCTTTTTTTCGTGTTGGCCATTTACAAACCGGTGGAACTCGAATTTTTTATCCGTCGCCACCGGGGCGGTGCTCCGGGAGGTGGGGGACCATGAAAACGTCTGTTGGGGGCTGGTGGAAATGAAGATATAATCCTCGATGTGTTCCCGTTTGCCGCCCGGCTGCATTTTTGCAAAACTCAATTTGTAGGCCCTGGCATCGTCCTTGCCTGCAAGGACATTATTGCCGCTCACAGCAAGCGGGCCGAAGTGGACCTTGCGCACCGATTCGTACTGGCCGGAGGGCAGGATGATGGTGGCGAATGAGAAGTTCATTGCGTCGGCCCCTTCGTAGGCGAATTTAAGGGCCTTGGAGTCGATGAGCATATCGTCGGTCAGGTTATAGGTATCGATGACCTGGGCGCGCATTGGATAGTCGCTCTCGTCGCGGGCGGCGATGACGACCATATTGGGGGTGGCAAAAAGCCCCTTTTCCGGCTCGGATCGGCTCAATGTCTGGGACGGGGCAAGGTGCCAGATTTGTTCCACCCGATTGTCAAAGGCCTGGTCGCGTATCCTGACGCGGTCGATAAATAGCCAGTAATCGTGCAGTGGGCTGCCGCCTTTGTTGGGTTTTATGTAGTACATATCGCGCCTGTGGGCATAGGCTCCATCGCCGTCCTTGCTGATGCCGGCCGAATAGTAATCCAGCTCAGCGCTGATGAGATGTTCCGGTTTCTCGGCCCTGATATTTGACAGTCCCAGCCATCGATAGGACTCCGTGAATTTGGCCTGGTCTTGGCGGTTCACATAAACCGTGTTGTGGGCCGCAGTACCCTTGAAGTAGTGGCGGGCGGTGAGGAAGTCATCGAATTTACTTTCATAACCATATAGTTCGGTATATCGCCGTCTGTCCAGATTATCGATTATTTCGCCATTGCTGCGGAAGATATGCCCTCCGGCTTCGGCGATCAAATTTTCATCGTAGGCGGATAGTTCAACTGATAAAAGGTCGGCGTGAGCGTGGTGGGAACTGGTAGCGTAGCCGTGGTAGGGACCCGGTGTGGGAACCATTTCGCCGCCTTTGAAGTAGCAGTAACGGGCGGTGGTATCGTAGCTCAGGCCGTCCTCTTTCAGCCAGTTGCTGCGCGCGATGAAAATCCCCGAGCGCGCGAAAAACCGGGTTGGCGGCAGGTCGAATCGGATTGCCTTTTCGAGGTGCGGATTGGCGACGAATTTGAGCGTCTTGAGCAGATTTTCATCGTCCCAGTATTTCGCATAGCCCAGGGCAATAGGTTTGTTGAGAAACGAGTCGAATCTACTGTGCGGGATGACCTTGCCGAAATTTTTCACCCATAGGGCCTTCGAATCGCCGATGGCGGGGATATCCGAGGCCGTGAAGACCTTGTGCTCATCGAGCTTTGGCCACAGCGGTTTGATGGCGTAAATCATGTAATAATTCAGTTTGCGGATGGCGTCCCGGACTGCCGCGAGCGTCTCCTGGTTGGGGGTAATGCCGTCCTGGTTCTCGGCGAATAGGGCGAGAAAATAGCTGAAGCTAAGAGCCATGCGGTAGGAATAATAGATGGAGTGTTCGTCGTGGACGCCGTCTTCGAGGACGTGATCGACCTGCAAGCGCAGTCTTGCGTCGAGCACGTCCAACCAGTTGCGGTAGTGGGCGGCGTCGAAATGTTTAAAAAGATTGAGGGCGATGGATGCCGGGATATAGGAGTCCAGTTCGAATAATGCCCCGTGATTGGTTCCAACTGTGGCATGTCTTTCCCTGCTTTTCCATATCATTTGCGCGTATAGAGTTTTCAAGGTCGCGATGAATTTTTCTTCGTCGATCCTGTCGCCAGAGTCCAGCCTGTACAAAAAAGTCGACAACAGCCGTCCGATGCGTCTGCCCGCTGCAGTAAATGATTTGTAAACATTGTCGTGACAGCCAAAACAAGGAACCTCTTTTGCCGCCGCCGGCGAAAATTTCTTCAAATTGGGCAGTAGAATATCCGTCGACTGGTCGTAGTACCAATCTTCCTTGTCATAAGCTGCAATGGCTTTCCGCTCTTTGAAAAACCGATATAGTTCGCTGATTGCGGCCTTGGTTTTGTGTTCTTCGAACAGAGTGCGCAAAGTGCTAAGGTCGTGGTAGCTAGATTCCATGTTGATGGCGCGGAGCAATTTTTCATCGGAGATATGGTTGTCGAGGACGACATAGCCGCGCGCCCGGCGGGCACTGTCTGAGCGCGCAGCCGACGGGGCGACGAAGAGTGCCTTTGCCGCTGCGATATCGTTTATCACACAGAGATTTTCATCGCCCCAGCCGTCGTTGTTAAAATCCTTGCCCCGGGCGTGGACAATGCCCAGGTCGCGGCTGGCATCGTTGTTGAAATTGCCGCTGAACAGCGCCAGGATCTTGTCCCGGCGGTGCTCTTGCGCGTGCGCTTCACCAATGCCATAATGGTATTTAAGCGCGCCGGAAAAATCGCGCATGGACAGCTTCGAGGCATCGGGGACTCCATCGCCGTCCCCATCTGGACCGGCGTGCTCGACGACGACGATTTCACTGGCGCCGTCGAAGTCGAAATCCTCGCACAGGCCCAGGTATATGGAAGAATTCGTTCCGGCCACTGCCGGCGTCGAGTAGATAGTGGCCGAGCTGTTGTTTGGCAGGTCGTATAATACGACCGAAGAGTAGGTATGGCCTTCTGCTTTTATCGATTTTATCACTGCCAGGTTTTCTGCGCCAATGGCGGACGGCGCCCCGGACAGCACCGCGGTTATTTCTTCCGCCGGAGCGGATGCGGCTGTCTGATAGAAAAACTTGATGGCGCCGGTCGCATCGATGACGAGCAATTCGCTGCGCAGTTTGCGGCGCCCATCCTGGTTTCTGGTGTTCAGTGCCACGATGAGATCGAAGCGTCCATTGCCGTATAAGTCGGCCGCATGCAGGTCCATATTGCCCGGGGTGCGATTACCCGGCAGGGTCGACCTGTGGGTCATCGAGCGGATGCCGCGATCGATCAGAAAAGAGGAGACGACCACTTCGGTGCGCACTATCCAGTCAATGGTGTAGGCAAGGCCGAGATCATCGCGGTGATCGCCGTCGAAGTCGGCCTCGCAGATGTGCAGCGAGGAGATGCTGGAGTCGGTCAGGTCGGTTGCCAGAAAGTTTTCTCTAATGGTCGATTCATATGGATCGACCAAGGTGAAAATAACTCTTTGATTGCGCAGGGGATCTGCCGAGGACAGGATGCAAATCAGTTCTTCCCTGCCGTCGCCGTCAAAGTCGGCTAGGCTCAATGCGGCGACTTTCTTTTCATTGTAGAGCGCGTCGGCCAGCGGATAACTGTAGATTTCGCCGCCGGAAAATCCGTTGTAGATCTTTAATATACTACTTTCGTAGGGCGCTTCGGGACTGCCGTGGGTGCCCCAGACCACGGCGATATCGTCCATGCCGTCGCCGTCTACGTCGCCCTTTTCGACTATGTGGGCGATGCCGAAACCGGCTGGCGGAAGGATGGAGTAGGCCGCTGCTAACTCGCCCGGCTCGTCGTAGACTTTCTCGGAGAAGACCTGGGCGTAGTCCTGGTCTGCGAAGCTGTCGCTTTCTGCGTCGTATTGGCCGTATCTGAGTCCCAGCAGGGAGGATGTCCCGAGACCGCCCTCGACGACCTGGGCGCAGATGGGATTAGCAGCGGTGAGGAAGAGCAAAAAGAGCGAAAATATGGCCAGGCGCATAGATGTATTCAGATAAGGGCAAAAAAAAAGGCTGAGAGGGGAGGAATTTGGATTCCATCTCCTGGCCGCAGTTCCATATTTGCAGGGTGAAAATTTGCCTAGGTTAAGTAAATTATAGTAAAAGAAATGGGTTTTCGCGTCAAGTTTTTGGCGGTTATTTGGGGCCCGATTTGCCATGAGGTGGAGCGGAGTACATCCGGAGCAAATATTTCTTGCACTAGAACTAAACAAAGCATAATATAAAAACCGCATACAAGCGTCCTGAAATTTTTTCCATCTGCCCTCTCTTGAAAAAGGTTGCATCCGTGATCCTCGTAGACTTTATCACCGATTTCAGTCCCCGACCCATTGCCGCACCAAATACCTCGCTGGCAGAGCTGCTCGGGGAACTCGATGCCCGGAACACCACGCTGGCGCTGTCTACTTCCCGGCGCGGTCTGCTCAACCAGGTGAACAGCGAGGCCATTGCCGAAACGCTGGATTGCAGCGCTGGACATCCGCGTCTGTTGCCCGTCGGCACCCTCGATCCGCGCCGCTACCTGGGGTGGCGCGAGGATTTGCGCCGTTGCGTCGAAGGCGGCTGCGTGGCCATTCGCTTTGCCCCGGGGGCGCAGCGCTGGTCGCCCGATATTCTGCTTTTTGAAAAAATGATCGAGGCCATCGGGGGCGTCAAGCTGCCCGTCATCGTCGATTGCGATGGGGGGGGGGTGGAAGTTTCCACCTGGATTCAGCGGCTCGCCGCAACCACCCGGCGCCACGGCGTTTCCGTGGTCATCAACGAACTGGGTTACCAGTGGACGGGTGAGTTGCTCACGGTTATGCACGAATACCCCAATGTGTATGCCTCAATTCGCAAACTCGCCCTTGTCGGCAGCCTGGAAAATGCCGTGGCAGAAGGTCTGGGCGAGCGCTTTGTCTTTGGCAGCTGTGCGCCGCAGCATTCGACGCGGGCCCTGCTCAACCACGTCCTCATGGCGCGAATTTCCGGCCAGGTCAAAGAGGCTATCCTCGCCGGCAATGCCCTGCGCCTGCTCGGGCTCGAAGGGGAGCGGCTCCCCGTGGCTGCCTTGCCGATCGATACAAGGGTTGAATTGCCGGCAAAACCCATCGTCGATGTGCACGCTCACGTGGGGGGGTTTTCCCTGCCCCAGCCCGACGATCTGTGCGATCGCAGCACCGTTCCCGAGATGTCGGAGAAGTGCAATATCGAGCTCACCATTGTCTCTTCTTACCTCGCCATCAACTACGATATGCGCGCCGGCAACGCCCAGACGCAGAGTTTTCTCAAGCGCTACGCCAGCTTGCGCGGCTATGTCGTTGTCGACGCCCGCGATATCCCGGGCTCAGTCGAGCAGATGGAACATTATTTTGCAGATTCACGCTTCGTCGGCGTCAAGCTCTACTGCCCCTTCAGCGGTAATATGGCTGCCCGGAATACTCAGGAGCTACTCGACGAGGTCGCCCGCTTCGGGCGCCCGGTCAAGATTCACATGGACGAGGGCGGTTCGCCCTATCCGGGGGTGCGCCGGGCGGCCGAGAACAATCCCGATCTCGTCATTATCAAGGCCCACGGCGACGATATCGAGGGCGCGCGCCAGGTAGAAGATCTGGCCAACGTTTACTTCGAATTTTGCAGCAGTGGCATTAGCCCTGGCAAAATCCGGCGCGCTGCGGATGCCCTGGGGGTCGAGCGGATTCTATTCGGCACCGACCAGCAGCTCTTTGCGCCCTGGTACCAACTGGGGGCTTACCTGGATGCCATCAAAGACGAAGATGAGGCCGAGCGTATTTTTCGCCGCAATCCGCGCCGCATCTTTGATCTGGGTATAGACTGAGGAAGGAGAGCGGAGATGTCTACTTCAAGCTATCGCGCCGGCATCGTCGGACTGGGTTTTATCGGTGCCGCCGATCAGGTTTCCGGTGATGTGCTGGGGCAGCGGGTCGAAGATCTGGACGGCACTCACCTGGATGCTCTGAATCGCCATCCCCGCGTCGAGTTGGTGGCCGGTAGCAGTCGCGACCCGGGGCGGCGCCAGCGCTTTGTCCAGCGCACGGGCGCCAGGGGCTATGCGGATTGGCAGGAAATGCTGGCGCGCGAAGCCCTGGATATCGTCAGTATCGCTACCTATGCGCCCGTACATGCGGAAATTTCGCGCGCCTGTGCCGAGCAGGGGGTGCGGGCCATCTATTGCGAAAAGCCGCTTGCCACGCGCGTGGCCGATGCCGCGGACATGATAAAAGCCTGTGAGGAGAGGGGGGCCTTGCTGGCGGTGAATCACAACCGCCGTTTCAACCCCAACGGCCACCGCTTGCGCGCGGCGGTCGAACGCGGCGATCTGGGTGCTTTGACATCGCTTTCGCTGCAGTGGAGCAGTGGGCGCCTGGGCGGGGTTGGGACGCATATTTTTGATGCGGCCTGCATGCTGAGCGGGCGGTGCATCGAGGCCGTAGCGGGCACGCTCGACCGGGCCGGCCGGCCCGATTGCCGCGGACCGGAGTTCCGCGATTACGGCGCCTGGGGACTCTTGCGCATGGAGGGCGGCCTCATGGCCACAGTCGATGCAGCGGACTATTCGCGTCTGCCTTTGCAGGTTGCCCTCAACGGCACTGAGGGACGCGCGTTGATGACGGGTGACGGGGTCGTTATCGAATACTGGGACGGGCGCCGGGAGGAATGGCAAACACAGCTGGACCGCATCAGTTCCATGGATCGCGCGGTGGCCGCAATTGTCGCATGGCTCGATGGCGAGGCACCCTTTCCATACCCGGCTGCGGCTGCGGCGACGGTGCTGGAGGCGATTGTCGGCTTGCACGTTTCCGATGCGCGCGGCGGGGGTTGGGTGGACTTGCCCTTGCGGGGGGCAGATCGGGAACGCGAAGTGCTTTGTGCCTAGAACCTGGCGCAGGCTGGCACCGGCCATCGTGCGGTTGCGTCCCGGGAATTATAATGAGGGAGGATGTATTGGCAGAAAAAAATATACTCAGGACCGCCATGATCGGCTTGCGGCACGGGCATATGGGGAAAATTGGTCCCGAGCCCAGCGGCTACATCGGCACTTTTCAGCAGCTGGAGGGGGTCGAAATTGTCGCTTTTTGCGAGGATGCCGATCACGCCCTGCTGGAACCGGCGGGCAAATTCCATCC
>CAXFTV010000378.1:0-11166 GCA_964005845.1 uncultured bacterium | reverse complement strand
TAAAAATTTACGAGAAGTTCTACCCGTCGTCTCTTTGCTTCGCTTGAGGTTTGATTAGTTTCGCCTAATCCCTCATACATTACAGTATAGAATGATGGCTGTCAAGTACCGCGGTGCAGCGCTAGAATAGCGCGGGGAACTGCCTTGCTTATATCGCCTGCTTTCATACCCCATTCCCCCAACTGATCGCGCACCAAATCACCAGCGCGGCCATGGATAAACACTCCCAGGCAGGCCGCCTCCACTGGCTCCAAGCCCTGGGCGATCAAACCAGCTATGAGTCCGGTCAAAACATCCCCCGATCCTGCTGTGGCCATGCCCGCATTGCCGCTAGAGTTGACCATTATCCGACCTTCAGCTGTGGCAATCAGAGACGGAGCCCCTTTCAGGACCAGCGTTAACTCAAATTCCTGGGCGTACTGGGTAGCATATTCACGAGGATTCTCCAAAATCGCCTCTTTCGGCAAACCGGTAAGCCTGGCGAACTCCCCGAGATGGGGGGTCAACACCAGCGGTCCAGTTCTTTCCTTGAGGATTTCGGGAAGGCCAGCCAATGCATTTAGTCCGTCCGCATCGACGACGAGGCACTGCTCCACTCGGGCCACCAGCCGGCGTATGAGTTCTGCGGTCTCGGGATGCCTCCCCAACCCGGGGCCCAAGGCCAGACAATTCGATTTTTCGCAGAGAGCCAGGATCTCCCCCAGCGAGCGCAATGACAGACAACCCTTTTTTTTCACTTCTGCCAGGGACCGGGTCATCACCTCAGTTAATTTGACCTCTAAAATATCGTTCAGGCTGGCTGGCGTCCCCAGAACGACCATGCCGGCCCCGGCCAGTAGAGCCGTATCGGCGGCCAGTGCCGCAGCACCTGTCATGCCCACGGAACCGGCAACTACCAGCACCAGGCCACAGGTTCCCTTATGGGCATCGTCGGCGCGCCGGGGTATCAAGGGCGCCATTCTTTCTGCGGTTAAAAGGTAGCTCGCTACTGGACTAGTGGCGATAATTTCGGGCGGAAAACCAATATCCACAAGATGCAGAACCCCACAATGTGTGCGTCCAGGAAAAAAGACATGGCCGCATTTTGGCAACCCGAAAGTCACCGTCAAGACCGCCTGCAAGCATATGCCGTGCACCCGCCCCGTATCCGCGTCAAGGCCGGAGGGAAGGTCTACTGCCACCACAGGTAGTCGACTCTGAAGAACGCACTCGACAATTGCGCCAATAGGTGGCCTGGGCGGGCCCCGAAGTCCCGTACCCAATAGTGCATCAACCACGAGATCCGCCCACTCCAAAGTTGCTTTGAAATCTCCCAGATCCCCTTCTTCCGCTATTGGCTCGACCTTCCCACCCGCATCTTCAAAGCGCTGTAAATGCAACGCTGCATCTCCATCCACCGCCGCGCGCCCCGCTGCTAAGAACACCCTCGTCGGAACCTTGGCTTCGCGCAGTAAGCGCGCAATTACAAATCCGTCGCCGCCGTTGTTACCCTTGCCGCAAATTACAATAATGGCAAGTCCATCTAGGCCTTCCCAACGGGCTTCTATGGCCTCAAAGACCCCGCGTCCAGCACGCTCCATCAACTCCGCACCCGAAACCCCCGTTTCGTCGATGGTCCGGCGATCGATTTCGGCCATCTCTCGCCCGCCCACAAGCTTGACAAAATTCTCCATGCCCTCTAGACCTCCCATGGACGGATAAGCTCGCGCCACTTGCGCGGGGTTTGTTCGCGAAGTTGCTGGCCGGTGTACTTGGGCAATAATTCCCGGAAACAGATGCACACCATCAATACCAAAATCGCAAACAAGCCACAAAAGAGTCCGGCCACGGAAATGGCACCTATCAATAGGGTAATGATAATGGCCAGGAATAAACCGATAGACAGTTTGATATTATCAACCATCAAGAGAAAAGACTGTGACAGGGTGTCCCACAGATCACCCTGGCGAAAAATTAGCAGCGGATATACATATGGGCTCATCAGCAATAGGGCAACTATAAACCAGACCATGGTACAACCGAGGATCAAACCTGCCCAACCGCCGATCTGGCGGTAAAAATATAAATTTATCAGTAAGAGGAGACTTGTGAAGAAAAATATCAATCCGAGAACTTGCCCACGGAAAGCCAGTTTTCGCACTTCGGCAAACAGTATTTTCAACTGCACGGCTTCACCGGCTGCCCAGCGCATTCCAGCCGCGAATAAAAGCAAGGTCGGGGGCGAAAAAAGCACAATCTCAAAAGCCAGAAAACTGGCAATGAATAACTCCCAGCCAGGCGCTGTCGCCCCAAGGATAACCAGTGCATAACCAACCATTGCCCAGGGCAGACTCAAAATGCTCCAGGTCAGATTGAGGAGGATCAATCCGCCGAGGTTGTCATAGGCCGCCCAGAATGTTTTTTTGGCAATGGACTTCAAACTTCCCGAATCCCCCGCAGCATGAATTCAGCATAAACTTTAGAAGTTTGCAGCACGTCGTGTAATTTGACCCTCTCGTCGATGGCGTGCCCGTTCTGACCATGGACGCCATAGCCGACGCCTGGAATGCCCCCTTCCTCGACAAAGTAGTGCAGATCTGTAAAACCGGAAATTGATCTGAAATCTGCGGGATGCCGGCGCACTGCCTGGACTGCAGCCGCAAATGAGCGGGGCAACAAATCTCCGGGATCGACCACACAGGGTGCGATGCGCAGAGGTGCACTAACCTGATATCTTAACCCCCTCCGCTTTGCAGCCGCCCGCTGGAGAAATAGGCGCAGGTCTCTTTCTGCTTGGACTATGGTTTCGTTCGGCAAAATCCGCCGGTCAATAGAAAAAGAGGCCCTGGCCGGCACGGTATTCACCTTATCGCCCTCACTTCCCGCAAAGACCCCACCAATATTTATTGTGGGGCTGCGCCTGGCCCCGGTAAAATCCCGATATTGCCGTGCGGGTACGTCCAGCTCCGACTTAAAATCCCGCAACTTGTGGACCAGCTCTACCATGGCCTCAAAAGCATTGATCCCGGCACTAGGACTAGCAGCATGGGCGGACTTGCCCAAAACATTTATTTCAAGCCACAGCACCCCATTGTGCCCACACCCCACGCGCGTCCCTGCAGCTCCCTCGCAAACGACGGCGAAATCGGCACCCACCAATCCCTGTCGAACCACGTAACCAGCTCCCAGCTCCCCACCGGTTTCTTCGTCCGCGGTGAAAGAACATTCAACGTTGAACACCGGTTTCCTGCCGGTTTTTTGCAATGCTTCAACAGCCATTAGCAAAGCGGCAATAGATCCCTTCATATCCCCCGAGCCGCGACCGTAAATTACACCGTCCTTAATTCCCGGCTCAAAAGGGTCGCCAAACTTCCAGCTACCCATTGCTGGCACCACATCGTAGTGGGCGTTGAAATGAACGCTCAAAGGAGCGCCTACATCCCAGCGGGCAACCAGATTGTAGCGCGGGAAATGTCCCCCTGTACCTATTACTTTTTCGACCAATTTAGAGGGGACGCGGTGAATTTCCACCCCCATACCCAACTGCTGGCAATGGCGCCCGAGCAGATCGACCATCTTCCGGTAGTCCTTTCCGGGGGGATTGACCGTGGGGACGCGGATCATCTCTTGCAAGTTTCCAACCAGCTTCTGTCGATTTTTCTCGATATACTGATGTGGAACCATGACAACCTTTCTGCTTTGCCCTAACTAATGCCACCAACTCCTTCACGCTGGTAAATTATCTTGCCAGGCCTCTATGAACCCCGGGGACAATTCACGCGCTCCACAAATCCTTGATTTTGGAGATTACACCGCAAAAAAATTTCAGTCAGCGTTTATAAATCAAGGGTTTTTAGCCACTTTTTAGTTTATGGCCCACCAGTGTCCCCCCTGGCGCATTCCCGCACGCTATCCCCTCCTGCTCTGATTTGGGGCGTATGCAATCCACACTGTGGCAGGCAAAGAATAGCTTTTAGTATGAGGAGCCTATGATTTTCTACTTCCCGGCACTGGCGATTTTGCGGACCTCTGTCGAACTGATATCCCGGCGAAAAACCGACTGGGGTAGTTCATCGAAAAGGGAGCTATATTTCTCCGGTATCTGCACATCCTTCAACGTTTTGTAGGCACCATCGAAAAAACGGCCCGCCACCAGAAATCTTACTCCCGCACTCACCAGCTGGCCCAGTGCTTTTTCGCGTCCGGCCTCACCCGCTGGATAATATTTACTATCGAATATGCGCACGGCGGTATCGCAACCGATGACAAAAAGACTCCCCGGTAAAAATTGAACCTTTTGGGCAAAAGTGGCCGCCCGGCTCAGCACCACCGGGAAGAGTCCCTTGACCTGTTCTAAACGACCTAAAATTTCCCTGTAGGCAAGGGCCGGCTTATCCACGTTTTCGACCGAAATTTCCAGATGCAGAGGGCTATCTGCTAGTCTTTGTGCCGCTGCGGCAAGTTCGATGTGCCCCTGGTGGAGCGGATTGAAGGAACCGGGAAACAGCACCCTGCCCTGCCGCTCCGCGGCAGTTGACCAGCGACCCTGCAAGTCCATTTCTGCGATCTGAACTTCGCCCCTCAGTAGTTGTTCTAGCGGCGCGACTACGGCGATGTTCTGAGTTGATATCTCCATGCCGGGCGGCCACTCCCGGGGTTCAAAGCCCGGTGAGTGACAAGCCTGTGCCAGAGCATTAAGGGCAAAGCGGCTTAGAGCGTCCTCCTGCGCTAAGCGGTCCAATGCCCCTTTTGCAAAATTTAAATTGTAGAAATGATATTCCTCAGATGTGCGCATTGCCAAACATGCCCGATCTTCGCCCCTGCGCACCCGTTTGGTAGCCAGTGCGGCCGTGCATCCAAATCCGATGACCGGACTGTCGCCCTTTACGAGGGCGCTCGTTCGGGCAAAGGCCTGGGCCGCCATGGCCCGTCCGGTTTCCAACTCGACCCGGTGCGGTCCAGGCGCATCTAGATAGGCCTCCAGCGCCTTGGGGTGGTAGGGAATCTGCACCTCGGCGACTAAACTCGATGCCCCGGGGTGATTCAGCAGCCAGGAGGCCAATTCGCTCCCCCCGCCAGTGAGCGCCATGCTCAACCGGGCATTAGAACTTATGATGGCTTCAACCTGCTCCCAGATCCATTTTTCCACAGGCATTTTAAAATGCTCTTTGCTAATATAACTTTACAGCAAACGATATTGACCGGGGCGCCAATTGCCCGGTCCCAAAACCTCGACAAAGCCACCAGTCCGCAACACTTCCCCAAACTCGACCTAGGGCAAATTTCGCGCCCAAGCTGCCCTAGGATACCACTCAAGCAGCCCGGTGTCAATCTCAGCTGCAGAAAGTATCTTAGGGCTGTTGACGCAGGCATTTTTTGCGGCGATATTTATTGAGTTTTCAACTGGAGTCCAAAATGGAAATTTCCAAAGCGATCATCCCGGTAGCTGGTCTAGGCACCCGCTTATTGCCCACCACCAAGGCCATTCCCAAGGAAATGCTACCCGTGGGGCGCTATCCCATCATCCAGCACGTGGTAGAAGAGCTCATAAATGCCGGCATCAGGCAAACCCTCTTCATTTCTAGCCGCACCAAAAACGCCATAGAAAATCACTTCGACGACTACTCCGAACTGATGATCCACCTCGAATTGGACCGCCACGAGATGCGCGAAGTAAGCCATTTCGACTATCGCAAACGCGGCGTCGAATTCTTCTTTACCCGGCAGCAGGTTCCCCTGGGCCAGACCAAACCACTAGGCACCGGCGATGCTGTTGCCGCAGCTGAAAATTTTGTCGATGGAGCCCACTTCGTCGTCGCCTTCGGCGACAGTATCATACGCTCTGGCGAAGAAAGGGCGCTGCTCGAGAGAATGATCGCATCCCACAGCCGGCACCAATCGGCCTGCACCATTGCGGTTTACCCAGTCCCTCCGGACAAGGTCCAACACTACGGCATCGTAGTCCCCGAAGAAAATGAAACGAGTGCCACCGATTTAAAATTGGTCGACATCCTCGAAAAACCTCGACCTGGCCTAACGCCCAGTCGTCTCGCCGTCAGCGCCCGCTATGTTTTCGGCCCCGAAATTTTCGCCGCGATCCGCTCTGTCCCACCTGCACCCAACGGCGAGATTTACCTCACCGATGCCATTCTCGATCTCATTCGCAATGGCCATATGGTGCGCGCCGTCCAACTGGCCCCATCCGAGACCCGTGCCGATATCGGCAATCACCAAGCTTATTTCGAAACCTTTATAGACTATGCCATAGACGATGCTGAATGTGGTCCAAAGGTGCTCGATTACCTCCGCCAAAAACTAGCGGAAAAAGAAGAGAAATAACGGTTTTGCAACTCTTATTCAACCATCTTGACAGCCCCCCTTTTATCTTTATTTTATAAACTATCTAGTTCATTTTCAACGCTTTAAAACATTCTACGGGTGCGAGATATGAGCCAAGCCTTAAACTGGAAAGAACATCTGGGAAGCCGCATTCCAGAAGATCTGGGGCGCGACATCGATATTTTCGAAGCACAGATACAACTGCGCAAAGAGGATAAATTAGAGGAAAAACTCTTTGCGGAAACCCGTTTGCGCAGGGGCGTTTACGGGCAGCGCTATGACAATGGGCAGCGCTTTGACGGCACCCAAACCCAAATTCTCGACTTCGCCTCGGACACGCCTACCAAGGGTCCCGACACCGCCTGGGATGCCCCTGGTATGCAACGTATAAAAATACCCTTCGGCGGCCTCAACCCCGACCAGATGGACGTCCTTGCCGACCTCGCCGATGAATATTCGGATGAAATTTGCCACATTACCACCCGGCAGGATGTCCAACTTCACTTCGTCCACATCCACGATACACCCGACCTGATGCGGCGCCTCGCCGCCGTTGGCATCACTACCCAGGAGGCCTGTGGTAACTCGGTCCGCAATGTCACGGCCTGCCCCCTTTCCGGGGTTTGCCGTACCGAAACCTTTGATGTTACACCCTATGCTCAGGCGTGCTCGAAATTTCTCCTCGGCCACCCAGATGCCCAGGATTTCGGCCGCAAGTTCAAAATCGCCTTTTCCGGTTGCAAACAAGAGGCCTGCGGGCTTACGAATATGCACGATATGGGTGCGATAGCCGCCGTGCGCCAAATAGACGGAATTGAAAAACGCGGCTTTGAACTGTACGTGGGTGGCGGTCTGGGCGCCGTTCCCCACGAGGCCAAACTCTTCGACGAATTCCTCCCGGTAGAAGAACTTTTGCCTACTGCGCAAGCTATTGCCCGAGTCTTTGCCCGCCTCGGCGAAAAGGCCAATCGCGCCCGGGCCCGCATTAAGTTTTTGATCGCCAAACTGGGCATTGAAGAATTTCGCCAACTCGTGCTGGAGGAGCGCACAAAACTGCCCCATGACCCCGCCTGGACAGCTTACCTCAATGAGCTCGACGCCCATGATGAAGAAGCCTTGAAACCGGGGCAAGCCCTCAATGGCAGGGTCCTACCCGACGGTTTTGAAGATTGGTACAAAACTAATGTTTACCACCAAATACAACCTGGCTACGTGGTAGCTACAATCGCCCTACCGCTGGGGGATTTGACCTCTACCCAACTAAGGGCCCTGGCCGCCTTGTGCCGCCGCTATGTCAAGGATACCATCCGTGCCACAGTCGAACAAAATATTGCCCTCCGCTGGGTCAGTGAAAGCGACCTGCCCGAACTCTACACCGAGCTCGTGCACCTGGGGCTGCACCAATCCGGGGCCGGGACCATCGTAGATGTTACTGCTTGCCCTGGAACCGATACCTGCAAACTCGGGATAGCCTCTTCACGTGGCCTGGCCGCAGAGCTGCGCACCCGCCTGGCCGAAAAGAGCATGCAGTTCGACCAGTCAATCAAGGATCTGCGCATAAAAATCAGCGGCTGCTTTAACTCCTGCGGGCAACACCACGTTGCCGATATGGGATTTTACGGGATCAGCCGCAAAGTAAGTGGTTTTACCGTGCCTCACTTTCAAGTAGTACTTGGGGGGCAATGGAGTGAAAATGCCGGATCTTTCGGCCTGCCCATGGCAGCGATTCCCTCCAAGCGGATACCCGATGTGGTAACATGCCTTACCGACAGCTATATCCAGGGTCGCGCAAAAGAAGAGAGCTTCCAAGAGTATTTCCAGCGCATTGGCAAGAGAGAAGTCAAAACCATGCTGGAAGAATTCACGCGCGTCCCAGCATACGATGCCGACGCATCATTTTACAGTGATTGGGGCGATCCGCGCGAATTCACCACCGGCGATATGGGCAAGGGCGAATGTGCCGGAGAGGTGGTGCCCTTGATTCACTTTGAGCTGGCAGCCTGCGAGCGCGAGGCCTTTGAAGCACAGATCCATCTGGACGAAGGAAGCTACGAGGCTGCCTACAAAACATCTTATAACGCCATGTTGCACGCGGCCAAAGCCCTGGTCAAGACACAATTTCTCGATATTCCAGAAGATCCCGATTTGATCATCCAGGAATTTCGCACTCGCTTTTTCGATACAGAGTTGTTCTGGGATACCTATGCCAAAGACAAATTTGCTCGTTACCTGTTCCGCGCCCACGAGACCGAGGTCTCTGAATACACCCGTGACCTGGCCCACAGCCTGGCCGAGGAAGCCGGCCTCTTCATCGAGGCGGCCTACCGCTGCTTTGATGGCATGTCTACTTCCGCGGCCTCTTCATAGGCCCCAATAAAAGAGACCATATCATAATGAATTTACAGCGTATCAATCTCAAAATCTTTCTCGAAGAATGGCAAGTTTCTCCCGAAGATATCTTTAAAATATTTAACCGCTGGATATCTGAAACCTCCGATGAAGTGCTCGTCGATGTAGCCGACTACAGCCATGTCCACGCCGGCCCTATAACCCTCCTCGTAGGGCACGACGCCAATTACTGCATCGACAATACGGGTGGGGAATTAGGGCTGCTTTACGCCCGCAAACAGCCGCTGGAGGGCAATCTCTCGGCCCGCCTCCGCTCCATATTTGCCAGGGCTCTAAACGCCTGCCGTCGCCTGGAGCTAGAACCCGACCTGGCTGGGCAGATAAAATTTAGCGGCAGTGAGTTTCTCCTCGTCGCCAACGATCGATTGTCCACCGCCGCGACCGAGGATTTGGACAAAATACTCGCTGCCGATATCGATACCCTAATGCAAGATCTCTTCAAGGGCGCCGCTTTCACTGCTACAAAAAATACCGCAACGCGCCCTACGTTGCACATCAAAACCGAGGCCAAATTTGACCTAGCGACCCTGTTGGAAAACTTGGCTGTAAATTAGCTACCTGCATGCTTGACACATTAGGGGAGTTTATTATTTTAGCTCAAACATCTTATTCGAATAATTAGGATAAATATTCTTTTGCCTATCAGGAGGAAAATATGACCTACACCATCGCAGAACCTTGCATCGATGTAAAAGACAAAGCCTGCGTTGAGGTCTGTCCGGTTGATTGCATCCACCCTACGGACGGGGAAGGTGAGCCCCTGCTCTACATCGACCCCGACGAATGCATCGATTGCGGTGCCTGTGAACCTGAATGCCCGGTTGAAGCTATTTTCGCTGAAGAAGACGTCCCGGATGAGTGGGACCACTACACCGAGATCAATGCCAAATATTTCGAACTGAAAGACTCTCCCGACGAGTGGAATGCTTATAAAGAGGAGAACGCGGAACATTTCAAATCTAGTTGAGCACCTGCCCAAAAAAACAAAGCATAAAAAAGCCGGGATGTCGCTTGGCATCCCGGCTTTTTTATGCTTGACTACTGGTGCACCGACGCACTAATTTGTGGCTTCGACACTAGTTTTCTCCCGGCCCATCACCCTTACTATTCTATCGAGTTGCCATGGCTAAAGACAAGAAAAAGCGAACTGTAAAAATTGAATCAGACAAACTCTGGTTGATGTACCGAAAAATGACCGAGATCCGCTTGTTCGAAGAACATGTTTGGGATGTGTACACACGGGGCCTAATGCCCGGTCTGGCCCACCTGTATATCGGCGAGGAGGGTGTTGCGGTGGGCACCTGTGCCGCCCTTGAAAAAGATGACTACATCACCAGCACCCATCGCGGTCACGGGCACTGCATTGCCAAAGGTGGTGAATTGGACCGCATGATGGCCGAAATCATGGGCAAGGAAGATGGTTACTGCCGCGGCAAAGGCGGTTCCATGCACATAGCCGATATGTCGGTTGGAATACTCGGAGCCAATGGCATTGTAGGTGGCGGTTTTGGCATAGCTACGGGTGCCGCCCTCTCAGCCAAAATGCGCGGTTCAGGCCAGGTTGCAATTTGCTTTTTCGGCGATGGGGCTGCAAACCAGGGCATCATGTTAGAAACAATAAATATGGCGGTAATCTGGGATCTTCCCGCCATATACCTCTGTGAAAATAACCAGTATGGAGAACACACCCCCTACCGCAGTGTAACCGGGATTGAAAATATCGTCGAACGGGCTGCGGGTCTAGGACTGGAGGGCGTCCAAATCGAAGGTTCCGATGTTCTCGAAGTACACAATGCCGTCGCCACCGCCGTCGACAAAGCCCGTAAAGGAGGAGGACCAACCCTGATAGAAGCCCTCACTTATCGCTATAGGGGACATCATGTTGGCGATGGAGGGGCTTACCGCACCAACGAAGAAGTCAAGTGGTGGATGGACAACAAAGACCCGATAAAACTCCTCGGAGACTATATGTGCCAGCAAGGAATCGCCGCACAGGAACAGTTGGACGCCTTGACCGAACAGATAAATCAGGAAGTACTGGAAGCCATCGAATTCGGCCGCAATTCACCCCTTCCCCCACCCGAACAAGCTTACGAGGATCTTTATGCCTGATCAGGAACTCAGCTTCAGAGAAGCCATCGCCCTGGCTATGAAAGAAGAAATGCAACGCGATGAAAGTGTATTTCTAATGGGCGAAGACGTCGGTGCTTCGGGGGGGATATTCAAATGCAGCGAAGGACTTTTTGAGGAATTCGGCCCCGAACGCGTCATCGACACCCCAATTGCCGAAGCCGGCTACATCGGCCTGAGCGTCGGCGCGGCCATGACCGGTATGCGCCCAATTGCAGAGTTGATGTTTGGCGATTTTTCACTGCTCACCATGGAGCAGATCGTCAATCAGGCCGCCAAGATCCGCTATATGTCGGGCGGGCAGTGCAG
>CAXFTV010000377.1:0-4206 GCA_964005845.1 uncultured bacterium | reverse complement strand
TTTTTCAGAACGAAGATTTCGCTTCGGAGTCGCGCCGGCAGGGCATAGAAGATCTGCGCGAACTGGCGGATGTGGAGTTTTATACCGCCGACGAAATGAGCGCCAAGGATGCCGAGGGCGTGGTGGGGGTGATTGCCAACTCGGCGCTTTTCACTCCGAGTTTCTACGCTGCGGCCAAGGATCTGCGGATCATTGCCCGCTGGGGGGTTGGATTCGACAAGGTCAATGTGGATGTGGCGACCGAGCACGGAGTGCTGGTTACGGTTACCCCGGTGCATATGGTAACCGTGGCGGAGTACGCCATTACCCAGTGGTTGGCCACTCTCAAACGCGTCTATACCCTGAACCGGATTTCCCACGCCGGCGATTTTTCAATCATCCGGACCTACGAAACCCAGGGGTCGACGCTGGGGCTGTACGGTTTTGGCCGCATCGGCCAGGCCGTGGCCGAACGCGCCAAACCCCTGCTGGGAGACCAGGGCCGTCTGCTGGTTTACGATATTCGTCCCGATATCGCCGAGGTGGCGGCTCAGTTCGGGGCCGAGGCGGTGAGTGATCCGATGGAATTGTTCGAGCAGTGCGACACCGTCTCACTGCACGTGGCCGGGGACGATACCATCGTCACCTACGACTGCCTCTGCGCCATGCAACCCCACGCCTCGCTGATCAATCCCTCGCGCGGCAACCTGGTCGATGACGAGGCGGTAAATCGGGCCATCAAAGAGGATCGGCTTTGCTATTATGTCGTGGACGATCCGGTCAATGGCCCGCGCGCCATCCACAAAGATCATCCGCGCATCATCTGCACCAATCACAATGGGGGCATCACGGTGGAATCCTGTATTCGTCTCGATCTGATGACCTATACTCAGGTCAGGGCTGCCATCGAAGGGCGGGAGCCGCCGCACGTGCTCAACCAGGAAGTGTTGGAACATCCGCGGGTAAGGGATTTTCTGGGCAGGTGAGGGGTAAATCGAGGACTGGAGAGGGGGAGGAGAGCAGGGCTTTCCTCCCTTTTCATTTTTGGAAAAAGACGAAGTCCGGCGGGCAGTATTCCACTTTGTAGCGTCTAGCTGGATAGCTAGGCGAGATTGCGGCGGTATCGGCTGGGTCTGCAAATTTGATTTTGTGCATCCAGGGAAGGGAATAGTGCCGGGTAGTACTCGGAGAGGGAGAAAAGTCCATGAATATTTCAGCACGTCCGGGGGGGGCATTCGCGGTTCTTGCTGGACTTTGGATTCTGCTCGGCGGCAGCCATTTTTGCACCGCCGAGCCGGTGGCGCAAAAATGGCTGCAGGCCACAGCTTATGCAGTGCCCAAACACACAGCACCAGAAGGCGAAGGGTATTTTTCGATCGTAGAAGGCCACAACCGCCGTCTGTACATCGGCACGCATGCAAATGCAGTGAATTCCTGGCTGGTCGAGTTCGATCCGGAGGGCGGGCAGGAGGGGATGAGGGTTGTGGTGGATGTACACAAGGAGATCGGCACGGAGCGCAAGGGGTTTGGGGCGCAGGCCAAGATTCATACGCGCAATAACGTCGGCAAGAAGACGGGCAGGATCTACTTTGGCAGCAAACAGGGTTATCCAGCCAAAACCGAGACGCGGGAGGATTATCCGGGTGGTTACCCCATGGTGTACGATCCGGCGACGGGTGCGACCAGGGTCTATCCAATTCCGGTAGCGCATCAGGGCATAAACAGCATTGCGCCGGACGAAGCTCGGGGCGTGGCCTATATTTCCACCTGTGCCGACCACCGGCCCGGACCGGGGGAAAATGCAGTTTTTCTGATGCTCGACCTGGCCACGGGCGCGTATCGCGAATTCCTAGATACCAAGCATTTCTATGGTTTCATCGTCGTCGATTACCGCGGGCGGGCCTATCACCCCATTCTGGGCGGACAAATCGCGCGCTACGATCCCGCGGGGGACAGGCTCGAAAAGCTTGGACAAATGATCGACGGACGGGCGCCGACCCGGGAGAGCCGCCTGGCCCTCGTGCCCAGGCCGGATCCGCTCAACTGGGATATTTCGCCCGATGGCAAAACCCTTTTTGCCCAGCCCATGAGCGGCAATGGGCTCTACGCCTACGACCTGAGCGCCGCTGATGAGGTTTTAGCGGGGCGCTATCTGGGGCCGCTGATCCCCGGCGCGAAAAGTACCGACTGCCGTGCTATGTGCGTCGGTCCCACGGGTACGGTCTGGTGCGCGGTGACCGAAGCGATTCCCGACGGCACCCACTTGCTGCATCTGGTGCGTTATGGCAGCGCCGATGAGGCTCCGGTGGATCTGGGGGCGGTCGCCATCGCCAATCCCGATTTCACCACCTTCAGGGGGCCGGATGGAAAACTATTGCCGGCCCATGGCGGTTTTGTGCGGCGCGCGGACGGCGTTTTTACCACGCGCCACGTGATTCTCGGTGTCTGCGAAGGCCGCGATGGGTATGTGAATATCCTGGCCCTGCAGCCGTATACGGTATTGCGCCTGGCACCGGGCCAGCTGCACTGATACGGGCCGTGCCGACAGGGTCGGGTCTAATAGCGGCAGTTAGGGCCTGGAAAGAAACACTGCCAGCGGTCTCTCCAAAGGGCCTTTGGGAGTGTTCTATTGCATCCATGCCGGCTATTTTAACTTTTTCATAGATTTATTGATATGATGTGAAATTTGTTGTTATATGATATGTAATGCAAAAAAGCAGGGCGATGAAATATAGCTCCTGAGAAAGGTCTAATAGCATGGAAGAGGCAATTGCTGGTCCGGGAATTCCCCGATCTGTAAAATTGGTAAGGTTTATCATTGATGCCTGCTGGTATATTTGCTGGGTGGCTGTCGGCAGCTATATCCCCATGCTTATCACCGGGTATGTTGTTACTGGAGAATTTGTCGGCGCGGCAGAGATAGGCTGGGATCAGGAGGCTGGTTTTACCATGAACTGGGAAAAATTCAACTGGATTTCTAACCAAATTTTGTTCTCCTCTTTATTCATCTTGTATTGTCTATACCAGCTTCGCCGCATCGCGCATGCAGTTGCTGCAGGCAATCCTTTTGTTAGTGAAATGCCCGGGAGGATTCGGCTCCTCGCCTATGGAATTATTGCCTGGGAGCCTTTCGAGAACATAACGAGACTTTTCCTGACGAGAATGGATATGTTGTTGCGCACCGATGCCGGGGTCGCCAGTAGCAAATTTTCGTTTAGCGGTGAGCCCCTTCTGTATGGGTTGCTCGTCCTCGCTCTGGCCCACGTTTTTGCCCGGGGCGTCGAACTGCAGGACGAGCGAGATTTAAGGGTCTGAAAGAAGGAGGTGGTAATGGAACTGTCGAACCGTGCGGATATCCGAATTACAGCTAAGTATATTCTTTACGCCTTTGCCAGCTTAATGATCCTTGGATTTCTCTTATGCTTGCTCAAACTCTCCACAGGGTGGGGGGGCTTGCATAGTTTCCCAAGCAGTCCAATTGTCGCTGGCGTATTTGCCTGTATGATGTTTTATGCTGTGAGAGAAGTGGTTGAGAAAGGGGCAAAGAGCGGTGGCGTTGAGTTGGAAGCGCAAAGGTATGGGGCGCACTCTTAAACCTGGGCCGTGATCGAGCTAAGCCCGAGCTGCTACAAATATATCTGGTATACCAAGACCGGCCGCGAGCAACTCTTTGACCTGAACGCCGGCCGCACGAATCGCTCATGCCCGGCTACGAGCGCCAACTGCGTCCAGCCTTTCCCCTGAGGTATTATGGCCACCCAAGCACTACTCTTTGCCATAGCTAGCGATATGCACCAGGATATCATGCACGACGGCCCCCAGCGCCTGCAGGCCTTTCTAGACGCCGCGATCCAATCCCGGGTGGATATGGCCGTCCAGCTGGGGGATTTCTGCCAGCCGACCCCCGCCAACCGATCTTTCCTGGCCCAGTGGGAAGCCCTCGACATACCGCGCTACAACGTGCTGGGCAACCACGATATGGACGGCGGCTTTACGCGCCAGGACACCGTCGCCTATATGTCGATGCCCAACCGCTACTACTCCTTCGATCGCAAGGGTTGGCACTGCGTCGTCCTCGATGGCAACGACCCGTCCGAGCCACCTCGGGAGGGCTATGCGCGCGGCGTCGCCGCCGACCAGCGCGCCTGGCTCACCGCCGACTTACAGGGCACTGAGCTGCCGGTGCTCATCTTCATCCACCAATCCCTCGACCGAGGCGACGTAGAC
>CAXFTV010000376.1:0-8706 GCA_964005845.1 uncultured bacterium | reverse complement strand
CGGGTATGGCACAATATGCAGAGCCTGATCGACCGCGGTCTGGACCCGCTCAAAGTGTTGATCGACCGGGCCCACGAAAAGGGGATGGATTTCTTCGCCAGCCTGCGGCTGAGCGCGCACGAGGGCATGGACCCGGCGCACCGGATCGAAAACGGCGGCGGCAACATGGCCCACCCCGAAGTCCGCGAACACCACTATCGAGTGCTGGAAGAGTTGGTCAACGACTACCCTATTGAAGGCGTGGAGCTGGACTTTGCCACCCCGGGCGGCGGCCTCATCATGCCCACCGAAAAGGGCCCCGAGCTATTGTCCGCCATGACCGATTACGTCGGCCGCATCGCCGCCATGGTGCGCCAGCACCCCGGCAAACAGATCGGAGTCCGGGTACTGCCCACCGAAGCATTGAATCGGGCGCAGGGAATCGATGTGCGCGCCTGGCTACAGCAGAATCAGGTGGATTTTGTCGTGCCGATGCGCTACGGCTACCAGATCCTGGATCCGGACATGCCCATCGACTGGCTGATCGAAGCGGCGCACCAGGCCGATGCCTCGGTTTATCCCTCCCTGCAGCCCTACGAAGACCATAAGCAAACCGGCGCCCCCGAGCGCGAGTGGGCCACCCCCGAGCAAATGCGCGCCGCCGTGGCCAACTTCTGGGCGCGCGGCGCCGACGGGTTCTACGCCTGGTTTCTGCGCTGGCCCCTCGGTGCCGCCCAGCGCCGCATCCTCAGCGAACTGGGCGATCCCGCGCTGGGCAAAGAAGGCGACAAGCACTACTGCCTGGCCCGCAATGTCAATGAGGCGGAGAACTTTCACTACCGCACCAGCCTGCCGGTGGAAATCGCCGCCAGCGCCAGCGGCACGCGCCATCCCATCCCGTTCTACCTGGCGGACGATACCAGCGCCGTCGAGCGCATCCGCCGCATCCGCCTCAAACTCAGAATCTACGACCTGGTTTCTGCCGATCGCCTGGAGATTTATCTCAACGGCGCGTCCCTGGAAAACCAGAGCTGCCAGCGCGACTACTACAGCCACATCAACGCCTACGGCGGCCAGTGGCTGGAATTCCACCTGCGGCCGGAGGTATGGCCGCGCCAGGGCGCCAATCTGCTGGAGGTCGTGCTCGGGGAACGGGCCGAGCGCCTGGTCAGTCCGCTGCGCATCGAAAAGGTGGAAGTTCTGGTGGAGTACGGTGCCTATCCCTCGACATTTTAAGGACTTTATGGCATGAGCGAAAAGCCCGCAGTGGGCGCCTGCCCCTGCGCCGACCAGGCCTGGACCGCAGTTCCCGCCGCCGCCACCAGACACCAGGGCAAAGTCATGCCGCAAGAAATTTTATCTGACCACTATATCACCGACGATCTACCCGCCGGCATGGCAATGCCGCGGACCTGAGGAGAATTCCCGATGAAAGAATCCGCACCCCTTCCCGATCTACCCACTATCGCCGCCACCCAACCCACCTCACCGCCGACCTGGGCCCTATTGCAGCGCCAGCTCTTCGAGGTTATGGAACGAGCCGCCGAGCTCAAGGTGCGCAAATACTCGGAGCGCGGCGGCGTGCCCTACTACGCCGACGATGTCGACGACCTCTACGAAATGATCTACAACTGGGGCCTGTTCTACGCCATGGGCGCCGATGAGCGCATTCTGGAACTGGCCTTGCAGCACTGGAACGCCGTGACCCGCTTTGGCGCTACCGACATCGTCAGCCGCGTCCACGACCGCTTCACCCAACAGGTCCACCGAGAATACTACGGCCTCATCCACCCCGGCGACGCCGAGTGGCACCACAAGGGCGAGGGCAACATGGCCTTCTACCACTTCGGCCTGGCCGATCCGACCATCTCCGAAAACATGCGGCGCGCCCGGCACTTCGCTTCCTTTTATCTGGGCGACAACCCCGAGGCGCCCAACTACGACCGGCGCTACAAGGTGCTGCGCTCGCCCTTCCAGACCAGTCAGGGCCCCTGGCTCGAAGCCGATGCGCAGAAGGCGCACGCCTACCTGTGGGGCGGCAAAGGCACCCTCGGCGGCGAGGTCAACTTCTACGGCACGCGCTCCAGCCTCTATCCGATCGTCCCCGACCTGGAGCCCGACTGGTGGGAAAACCCCAGGCGCCAGGCCGAAATCGTGGATCACTTCAACCGCATCGTGCTCAATGCCGATACGCCCAACAACCTGGGCGCCACCGCCCTGCTCACCAACGCCTATCTCTACACCGGCGACGCGCGCTATAAGGACTGGGTCATCGAATACACCAATGTCTGGATAGAACGCATCAAACAAAACGGGGGCATTATCCCCGACAATGTCGGCCCGACCGGTAAAATCGGCGAACACCGCAACGGCTGCTGGTGGGGCGGCATCTACGGCTGGAATAGCTACTGCGGTTTTAATATCCTCTTTCACTCCCTGACCATCGCCGCCGAGTGCGCCCTGCTGCTCAGCGGCGACTTCGGCTACCTGGAGTTGCTGCGCTCGCAGATGAAGGTCCTCATCGACAACGGCATCACGCGCGCGGACGGCCAGTTCCTGCAGGCCGTGCGCCACGGCCCCGACGGCTGGGGCCACCTGATGTGGAACCCCGTGACTGGCCTCGACCAGCCGGTGCGCATGAATGAGCTGGCCCACCTCTACCACGCCTCCCAGTCCCAGGAGGACTACGAACTGCTCACCTGGGTGCGGGAAAGAGACGTATCAATCGACTGGAACGAAAACGCGGTCGAGGGACCCGACTTCTACAAAGGGGTGCAGGAATACCCGCGCTTCCAGTACTACGACGGCAAAAACCCCGACTGGCCCGCCGAAATCATGCGGGCCGAGTTGGACAGCGCCCTGCAGGTCTACCACGAGATCTGCAACGACGAGCGCACCCCGAACCAGATTATCGCCGCCAACCGGGTGCCTCCCAACCCGGTTCACACCAAGGTACTGACGCACGTAATGATGGGGGCGCCGCAGTCGGTTTATCACGGCGGTCTGCTGCGCGCTACCCTGCGTTACTTCGATCCGGGAAAGGCCCGCCCCGGCCTGCCCCCCGACGTCGCCGCCCTGGTCGACGCGCTGCACGGCGAGGGCGCCGGACTGCAGCTGGTGAACCTGCACCGGCACGAGAGCCGCAGACTCGTGGTCCAGGCCGGCGCCTTTGGCGAACACCAGTTCACCCAGGTGCGCTATCGGGAAGGAGAGGCACAAAAAACGGTGCCAGTGGAGGGCCGCTACTTCGTTGTGGAACTGCCACCGTCCACCGCCATCCGGCTGGATATGGGCATGCGCCGCTTTGCCAACGATCCCTCCTATGCCTTCCCGTGGCACGGCGACGAGATCCCCGCCCCCTTCCAGCCCCAGGACGAGCTATGAAAACTTTCGACTGGATCATCAAAGGTGGCCGGGTGATAGATCCGGCCAATGATATCGACGGCGTTTTCGATATCGCCATCGCCGCCGGCCGCATCGCGGTCCTGGGACAGGCCCTCGACCCGGGCCGCGCCGGCCAGGTTTACGACGCCAGCGGCAAACTGGTCGTACCCGGTCTCATCGACCTGCACGCACACGTCTACAACCTGGTCACGCCGCTGGGCACCGACGCCGATTATTATTGCCTGGGCCGGGGGGTGACCACGGCGGTCGACGCCGGCAGCGCCGGCTGCGACACCTTCCCAGGATTTCGCGCCTTTGCGGCCGCCAAGGCGCGCACCCGGGTGCTCGCCTTCCTCAATATTTCGCGCGCGGGCCTCTCCTTTGCCGGCCCCTCCGGCGGCGACGTGCCCGGCGAACTGGAGAGTTTGAAACTGATCGGCCGCGACGACTGCATCGCCTGTATCGAAGCCAACCCCGATCTGCTGGTGGGCGTCAAGGTGCGGCTTTCCGATACCATTGCCGACCAGGGCCGCAATGAGGCCCCGGCCTATCGGAGCGCCCGGGAAGCGGCCCGGGCGACCGGGCTGCCGCTGATGGTGCACCACAGCTTTTCGACGGTGCCGCTGGAGGACTGCCCGGGGGCGATGGCCGGCGGCGATATCTACACCCACGCCTACCATGGATACCCCGCCACCATCATCGACCCCAAAACCCGCCGGGTCCATGCCGCCGTGCGCGCCGCGCAGGAAAACGGCGTACTCTTTGACATCGGCCACGGCATGGGCGCCTTCAACTGGACGGTGGGTGAAATCTGCGCCGCCGAGTCGTTCTGGGTCGACACCATCGGCACCGATATGCACAGTCTCACCTGCGAGGGGCCGGCCTACGATATGCCGACGGTGATGAGTCGCTTGCTGCACCTGGGCATGCCGCTGCCAGAGCTAATCCGCTGTTCGACTATCAATGCCGCTGCGGCGATCGGCTGGGAGGACCGCATCGGCACTCTGGGCGTCGGGCGCGAAGCCGATATCTGCGTGCTGGAGATGGAAGAGGTCGACATGAATTTGGAAGACTGCCACGGGCAGATGCGGCGCATCGCCCAGCGCCTGGTGCCGCACGCGGTTTGGCGCGCCGGAGCACCGGGTCGGATCACCCGCCCGCGCCGCTGGCAGGATCCGGAAAAAATCGCGCTCGCCCGGGAGTGGTATGCGCGACTGGTCGTCAGCGATGCCAAGCTCTAGCAAAAAAATTCCCGCTACTTCGGCTCAGCGGCGGACGCAGCGCCATTAAAGCCCATTTATTGCGGCCAGACAAAGCGGCATCCGCCGCCGCTCACCCGCCCGCTGCAAGGTGCTCTTCCCATGCCAACAGCTTCTCCACCATGCCCTTGATGCGGGGCCTTTCGCTGTAGCGAAACTCGTCGGCCAGACGCGAGGCGTCCTGGCCGTGATCCCGCAAGGCCTCGTAGTGTTCCCGGGTCTCCGGTGCATCGGCAAATTTCATGGCGATGTAGCGGCGCCGACTCTGCTTGCCGTAGACGCTGTGGAACAGGTAGTGGTTGAACACCACCACATCCCCCGGCATTACTTCCAGCGGAAAAAAGGGCAGCGCCGCGCCGTCCACGCCAAATCGCTTGCTCGCCGTGCCGCCCTTCGAGGGCTGCAGTACTTCCAGGCGGCGGTGAAAGGGCAGGCGGTGGGAACCGGGCAGGACGCGCAGGGCCCCGGTTTTCCTTTGCAGCGGCTGCAGGTAGATCATGATTTTGATGCGAGTGTAGTGCAGGTCGATCTCGCCGACGCGGTCGCAGTGCCACTGGTGCGGCGGCGCATCTTCCAGCAGGCTCTTGTGGCCTTCGGAACCGCCCCAGATAAAACCGGGCTTCAGCAGTTGCCGAATGGGCAGAAAAATCCTATCGTCTTCGGCCAGCTGCGCCAGGCGGGGCCTCTTTTCGATGAAGGGCGCCGGATGTACTGCCGCCGCAGCACCCGGCTCGGCCGCCAGTAGTTCCTGCCAGCAGTCCTCCGCCGCCGCAATTATTTCCGCCATTTCCCCTGCTGGAAACACCTGTTGCAGATGCAGGAAGCCAAAAGTTTCGAAGTGGATTTTCTGCGGTGCCGTCAGCATGGCCGAACTCAAAGGGGTTTTCTGAGCACCTCTGCGGGCGGGGCGAGCTCTTCGGCCCAGGCCTTCAAGGGCACATCGTCCCAATCCCTGGTGATCCAGTGCTGCGACGAGGGGTGAAATTCGGGATCGTCGCCCAGCGGGTGGTTGTCAGTGGCCAGCGCCCCCAGCAACTGCCGCCGGATCGGCGTACTGCGGGCCAGCAGTTCCGGGTCTTGCTGGATATAATCGGTGGGACGGAGCCAGCGGTAGTGGTAGCCGATGTGCACAACCTTGCGAATCTGGCTGGACAGGTTCGGGCCGACGCAGTGCCAGGTGGCGGTGCGCCACAGCACCGCCGCCCCCGGCGCCAGTTTTAGTTCTACCGCCTCGGCTGGATCCACCCCGCTGTCGGAGTCGCGCAGTTCCTGGGGAGCGCGCTTGTGACTGCCCGGCACCATCCACAAATTGCCGGAATTCGAGGCGCGCTGATCGGAGAGGACGTAAAACGCCTTGATCTCCATAAAGGGCAGGCGGCCGTCGAGCGCCGGTGCTTCAAAGAGGTATTCGCCGGCCAGGTCCGGATGCCAGACGACATTGCGATACTCGGCCTGGTGGTCGGCCCCCTTGCCACTGCCCACGGCGCCGGCCTCTATGTCCTGCGGATAGGGAGGCCGGTAGTCCAGATGGGAAGTGCGAATCTGGATATTCCAGCCGATGGCATCGACCACCAGGGGCAGCATCCCGGGGTGATCGATCAGATCCAGAAAGGCCTCGTGCTGGGCTAGGGCATTGCGCACCGCAAAGGGTTCGTCGAGCTCCAGATCGTGGGCCCGGCGGTAGCGGGCGGCAACCTCGTCGACGGCTCTCAGCAGCCGCTCCAATTCCTCCTGGTCGAGAAAATCCTCGAGGATGATAAAACCCTTTTCCGCAAAATCTCTTTCCTGCTGCTGGCTCATTGCTATGGGCATATATGCTCCTGGATAGGGCGAAAGTTCCAGCCTGTTTTAATGATACTCAATTCTATTTTTCCCCACAATATTCGACGTTTCCCCCCCGCCGGAACTATTGCGAAGGCTCCCTTGCCCGCGCCCGTGCAAAACGACTGCCCGGAGCCAGCACCCGCTCCATGGGCAGTGGGATTTATCCTCCTGTATCGCCATCCAGTTGTCTATCCAGCGCCCTAAAAAAATCGCGCGCCTCCAGCGCCGCTTCCAGCGGCGTCTGGCCGGCCTTTTCGGGTGGTGGTTTGATCTCCAGCGCCGCTGGCCCGCGAAAGTCGATCTGGCGCAACACCGCGAGCAAATAGAGCCAGTCTTCTGTGGGGATATCCCCGCTCCCGGGCGTGAAGTGTCCGCCCCCCTCTGCACCGCGCGTGTCGTACAGATGCAAAAAGCAGATGCGCTCTTTGACCGCTTCGACAAATTCCCGCAGGCTGTACCCCGAACAATCGCGAATGCAGGCCGGATCCAGGCAGACGCCCAGGTTGTCAAAGCTAGCCAATGCCTTTTTCATGGTATCCAGGTCGAGCGTTTCCAGAGCTACACAAACCCCTTTCTCCCGGGCGTAGTCCAGCACCCGCCGAACGGATTCCCAGTCCCCATCTTTTAATCTCCGGGTGCTCAACTCCTCGCCGATATAGTGCATTGAAATGGCTTCGCTGCCCAGAAAGGCAGCGCTGTCGATCTCTTCGCGGTAGGCGGCAAAAGACCCGTAGGCCGGGGGCTGCTCGTCAAATGCCCGACTGTGCCAGCAGGAGCGCATCCCGCCCAGCGCCTGGCGCAACCAGGAGCGGTACTCTGCGCGGAAGAGATCATCGAGCCGCACAAAGCCCTCTTTCAAGGGGAACTTCGGGTGGTAGGCGGGACGATAGGGCGCCAGAGAATAGACGGCCGGCCACAGCTCCACGCCGAAGCCGTGGGCCCGGATTTCACCCAGTACATCCTCGAGACCACCGGGATCTTCGTAATAGAGATAATTCCACAGACTGACGCACAAGTGCAAATTTTCCATCCGCAGCCTCCTCGGCGCGCCATGCCGCCACCTGATTTGGCAGGCATCCGGGCAGCGCCCAATGAGCGGTCGCTGGCAAACGACCTTGCAAAGTCAGTCCCGACCTGGATCACCGCGTCAAGTTGCACCCGGGCCGCAGGATCCTGGCGGTGGGCCGAATTTTTCGCACAGAGGCTAATTTACAATTTTCCATCGGTCGGCGAAACGGCACCCGCGCGGACTCACTGCATTTGCCATGCTTTGACAGGTATGCGGCACGCCGCTCTCCCCTTGCAATCGACCCATTCCCGCCCACAATCTCCAATTGCTCTGTGGACGCCAGAGGGCGGCATAGAAGCGCCATGCCCGAACGCGGACCTGCCCTTGCTGCCGGGCCGTCTTTTTTTATTGCCCCGCCTCCTTCTCTATTGCATTTTATGCCTCGAGTTCCACCCCCCGCAAGGGCGCCCAAAACAGCGCAGAGGAATTGCAATGAGCCTTAGAGTCGCGATGAACTGGACACCGCCGCGCGGCCCCGAATTGCCGTATATTTAGCGCCGGCACCGCAATCGGCCCAGAGTCGGACGGCGCAAAACCTGAAAAAGTGGAAGGATGGGTCACCCGATGGCAAATAATAGACAAGCACTGAAAGTCGCCCTGGTCGGCGGCGGCAAGATTGCCCAGTACCATCTGTCGGTCCTCGCCGATACGACCGCAGCTACAGTGGTCGCCCTGGTCGATAGCAACCCGCAGACCCTGGAAGAAACAGCCGCGCGCTTTGCAATTCCGGAGCGCTACCCCTGCCATGCCGAACTGCTGGAAAAAAACCGGCCCGACGCCGCTTTCGTGCTCGTCAATGCGCAGCACATGGCCGCGGTAGCCGCCGACTTTCTCCAGGCTGGCATCCCCACCTTCCTCGAAAAACCTCCGGGTATCTACACGGCGCAGACCCGGCAGCTGGCGGCCATTGCCGCACAGACCGGTACCCTGGCCATGGTCGGCGTCAACAGACGCTTTTACTCCACCCTGATTGCAGGACGCGAAAAACTCCTGCAGCTGGGTCCGGTCCACAGCCTGACCGTCGAGGCCCACGAAGATATCGGCCGCCTGGGCGAGGATCCCAAATTCCCCCCGGAAGTGGTGCGGCGCTGGAGTGCGGCCAACGGCATCCACGCGCTGGATACGCTGCGTTTCTTTGCCGGTGATATCGCCCGTATCACCGCTTTCCACCGGGTGGTAGAAGGTCCCATG
>CAXFTV010000375.1:0-20862 GCA_964005845.1 uncultured bacterium | reverse complement strand
GTTTTTACTGCTGCAGTGCGCTACGGCATGGTGGACTTTGATGCTAATACCGATGGGGACGATCATCGCAGATTCACAGTCGGAGTCAATTTTCGGCCAGCGGAAGATTCTGTCCTCAAATTCGATTACCAGCGGAATTGGAAGCGAGATCCATTTGAAAACGAAGTCAGAGGAGCTGCTTTGCTCTTCAGTATGGCAACCTATTTTTAATGCCAAGCTGGAAATAAGCCGGACTTCAAAAGGGAATTGCACTTTGCGGGAGAGAATTCTGCTCTCCCGCACTTTTTTGTCCAAAGCTGAAACAAATAACCCATGTCTTAAAAAAACAGTAGGGGGCTTTGCCGGGGATACTTAAACAAGACGAGGAGCCAGGTTGAATCCATTCGTAACTATAGTTTCGGGCCTGCCCCGTTCCGGTACTTCGATGATGATGAAAATGCTGGAAGCAGGTGGGAAGGAGTTAATTAGCGATGGGGTGCGCCAGGCCGATGCGGATAATCCAGGCGGCTATTTTGAATTCGAAAAGGTTAAAAGGCTCAGGGAAGATAAAAGCTGGTTGGGGCAGGCGGCGGGGAAGGCCCTAAAGGTCGTTTCCAGACTTTTATACGAATTGCCAATGGATAGGTCCTACAAGGTGATATTCATGCAACGCAATCTGCATGAGATTTTGGCTTCCCAGGCGCAGATGTTGTGTCGTCTGGGGCGACCAGTCGGAGATGTCGATGATAGCGAAATGAGAGACTTATTCGAGCGCCATTTAGCCGAGGTCAAAAAATGGCTGGT
The DNA here is from genome assembly GCA_964005845.1 of uncultured bacterium. Classification (GTDB taxonomy): domain Bacteria; phylum Latescibacterota; class UBA2968; order UBA8231; family UBA8231; genus CAXFTV01. The sequence goes on along the minus strand of CAXFTV010000375.1, from coordinate 20,079 downwards.
CGAAGGGGAAAGCTTTTCAGTAATCCATATTAGCTACAACCAGATTTTACAAGATCCCGGCGGGCAAAGCCTCGCGATCAAGCAGTTTCTGGGGGAGGATCTGGACGTGGACAAAATGGCAGCTGTTGTCGATGAGGGGCTCTACAGGCAGAAGATGGTCTGAATCAGCGAGGTCTGCACATTGGGTAAAAACGATAATTCACTTATTTTTTGATAAGCTGGTCCAATTTTTTATATATATGGAATGGAGAGGAGAGAATGATCAAGATTCCGCTTGGAATTGGGGCCTTAATACTGTTGATTTCCTGCAGTCAGAATTTTAGTGAAAAAGAAGCGGCCCAAGCTCTGGCAGAAAACGATTACCAAAAGCTAAATTCCCAGGGACAGAAGAATGCAATGCTGGAACGGGGGGGCGTCGGCTACCAGAGCGAAGGTACTGGCAATGGAACGAGGCAGAGTTTAAATGGAGTTAGCGTGCTGGTACCAGCGGGATGGGTCGTAGTGCCTCCTGCAAGTTCTATGCGCCTGGCCGAATATCGTCTTTCCGGTGGCGCGGCCAATGCCGCCGATGCCTCATTGGCAGTATTTCATTTTGGCCCCAATCAAGGGGGGTCTATCGAGGCCAATTTAGACCGGTGGCAGTCCCAATTTGAACAAACTGGAGGGGGGGGCTCGGAAGAGGCGAAGCGTTGGCAAAAGGTAGTCGGTGAAATAGCTTTGAGTCTGTTGGATATTAGTGGAACCTACGTTGGTGGTATGGGCCCCAGGGGACAAGCCGAGGAGCCCAAAGAAGGTTATCGCATGCTTGGGGGGATTGCGCGGGCTCCGGCAGGCCTCTTCTTTTTTAAAATGGTAGGTCCGGCACCCACAGTAGAAATTTGGGCGGATAGCTTTGAAGATTACGTCGACAGTTTGCTGCCCGAATAAGATCGCTTGCAGAGGGAGACTGAAGGATGTACAAGCAAATCGAAGATGAATTCGGTGATATTATAGGTAAAGCGCGGCGCGGCCAGGAGATCGAAAGGGGGGCTTTGGCTCAGCGCGTCAGTCTAAGCGCAAGAGATTTGGAAAAAATTGAAAATTATGAACTAATCCCGGACCAGAGTGTGGTCCGCGGCCTGGCCGAGGAACTGAACTTGCAGGCGGACAAATTGCAGCTTAGTGCCGGTGGGCACTATTTCCCTCTTTATCCAGCAGGGCGAGCAGTGGAGGGACTCGTGGTCGAGATGCTGATCCTGGGCCACGATTTCTTGATGAATGGCTACATCGTTGGGTGTGGGGAAACGCGAAAGGGGATCATCGTAGATCCGGGTTTTGAGGCGGAAAAAATACTCAAAGCGGTGGAGGCCGCCCAGCTGGATATTCTGCAGGTTGTGCTGACACATGGCCACGCTGATCACACGGGGGCCCTGGCCGAAATTTGCCAGGCTACCAATAGTCTGGCCTTGGTCAACAGGGAAGATATAGCTCTTCTCGGCAGTCTGAGTAGCAAGGTAGAGGGTGTGATTGGCGAGGGAGAATCCATTGACGTGGGCAATCAACAGTTTGCAGTTAAAGCTACGCCCGGACATACCCCGGGTGGGGTTAGCCTGGTGCACGAGCGCGTGGCAATCGTCGGCGATGCTTTGTTTGCCGGCTCCTTGGGGGGGACGAGGAACTTAGGAGATTACCAGCGGCAACACAGTGCTGTCAAGAATGAGATTCTGTCCCTGGATGAAAGTGTGACTATCTACCCTGGCCACGGCCCTGCCACCACGGTAGCCGAGGAAAAGGCCAACAATCCATTTTTCCTTTGACGACTTCCGAACCATAAATGCCCTCTTGTTCAAGGTCCCCGGCGCGGCTTGGTTGGAACTCAAAAGCTTAAATTTCAAGCGCCTGCACAGGTCTTTTTTTCCGCCAGGGCTTTGACATCAAAAGCCAGCTGGTAATATTTCCCCCAGGATCAACCTATTTCTAGGGTTTTGATTGTTGATTTAGTGCCCAGTTATAGGGCTTGAAGTAGATGGGTAGCTCCGGGTGCTGGCGCAGAAAATTTGCATCTTCGGCGGGTAGATACAGACTCAGATAGGCTAAAAGGGTAGGTTTTTCAGTACCTGAAATGCGCTCTGCCGGGAACCAGGCCCTGAAGTCACGTCCATACCAATCTAGTATTTTTGACAGGTACAACTTCCCCTTCTCTCTATCGAGGAAGACAAATTGGGGGTCGTTGGCAAAGCGGTAAAACGCGGCCTGGAGGCGTTCCTGCAGATCTTCGCCACTAAAAGCTCTCCCTTCCAGTCCTGGACAACTGGCCGCGGCACAATTGACTACGGCGTGGATGCGGGCATCTTTGAACTGGGGCCGGATTATCTTGTTTTCTATTTCATCGAGCGTTATTGTCCTACTCCCGACGAAAAAGGTGGTGCGGCTGAAAAAGCCATTGAGGACTTTGATGTCCTTGACGCTAGCCACCGGATAGGCATCTACGACCCCTTTTAATACAAGCGCATTATAGGCGTTAATCCAATAGGCCAGGGAATGGTCGGGGGTGGGAAAGCGCTCGGGATGACTTTGGGGGCTAAACACAGCCAAGCTGTCTGTATAGGCATCGAGCAATTCTCGGGATTTTTTGAGCCCGGCATAATCGACGCGGCCGAGGGAATCCACATAAGTTCCAAGAACCTGGTCGAGTAGATGGTGGGAAAAGGGTGCTGCTGGATATGCTGCATCAGAAAAGAGAATAAGAAAAAAGGAGACTAAAATGTTAGCGCAGTTGAGAGGCTCTTTTTTCTCTGGCTTTAATGTTTGCAAGCGGTTTGAGAAGCGGTGCATCCTTTTTGTTTATGATCTCCTGGGTTCCCCAGCGAGTTGTTCGCTGGCATAATAAATTTAATAAATGAAAAAGATAGCGCAGGCAAAAAAAGTCATATCTGTCAGGGGAGCGTCGCAGGGACCTTTGAAAAATGTGGATCTGGAGATCCCCTTGAAGGGCTTAACCTGTTTTACCGGGCGCTGTGGAGGGGGGAGCCGGGTCATGGCTGTCGAAGTCCTATATGCCGAAAGCCGTCGCCGATACATGCTGGCGCTCACGCCCTTTGAACGGGAAAATTTAGGCAGCATCGGGCGCGTTGATGTCGAGCATATAAGTGGTCTACCACCTGCTATGTATTTTGAGTCCGGGGGGATCAAGCGGGGGGAAAGCCTGGCGACATTTTTACAACTGGAAGCGCTATTGGCGCAACTTTGGCATCGGAATGGCGTCTGCCATTGTCTGCAATGCAAGGGCCCATGCCGTTCTTTTAGTGCTGCAGAGGCCGCCGCGGAAGCGATTTCTGTTTTTAAAGATGAACAAATACTGATAGTTGGCCCCTTAAAGTGGAAGAATGAAACTGCAATTGAATCAATGGTCCACGAATTGCTTCGGGCGGGTTTTACCCGCGTCCTACTGGGTGGAGAAATCGTCAGAATGGATGAATTGGATACCTCGGCAGAAATTTTTTTAAATGCCCAGGGACTGGACGTTGTAATCGACCGACTGGTGCCCGCACGAAGTTCGAAAAACCGCATCATAGAAGCTATAGGCAATGCCCGGGCGATGGCTTCAGGTACCAGTCTGCTGGTCGGTGGACAAAGGGACCAAAGACTACTGTTAAACAAACAGCTGAGTTGTTTAGATTGCGGGAAATCCTACCCCGACCTGGTGCCTGAAGATTTTCTCCAGGATAGTAGAAGGGAACATCCGCTGGTCAATCTTGTGGAACTGGCTGGAAAGCGGATAAAAGACCTGGATGAGATGAGATTGGATGAGGTCAGTGCTTTCATCGAGGGCGTTTTGGGGGAAGGCGAACGCGATTTGGGTGGCCTGAGAATGCTGAAAGCCGCCCTGGATCTGGGACTGGGCTATTTGAAGTACGGCAGAAATACCGAAGATCTTTCGAGCGGTGAGAAGCAGCGACTTATTATGGGTAGTTGTCTCGGCAGTGGTTTAACTGGAATTTTGTACATTTTTGAAGCTCCCCTGGTCGGGAGCCGAGGACGAGAAACACAACCCCTTTTAAAAGGCCTGCGCGCGCTGGTGGACCAGGGCAATACAGTGGTGGCGCTTGAGCATGCGGCCCAACTCAGAGAAATAGCTGATGAAGTAATCAATTTCTCAAGGGGAAGAATTGAACCCGGAGAGGATTTAAATTCTGTTATCACCTCTAAACCAAAGCGTCAGCAGCCCGGAGGGGGGGCATCCGCTAAGCTGTTCGTGCAGGTCGAAGGAGCACACAACCTGAAAAGAATTGAGGTGGAATTTCCGCTGCACCGCTTGGTCTGTTTCAGCGGCGTATCCGGGTCGGGCAAATCTGTCCTTTTAAATGGGGTGTTGCTTCCCGCACTGAAATCTGGCGGGCGGGCCCGCAAAGCCAGGAAGGGGTCGATAAATATTAGCGGAGGGGAGCAGATCCGCCGGATTGTGGATTTACAGCCGGGGCAAAGTAGTAGGGGGAAACTCTTGCTGGTCGAGATGGGTGGAGCCGAGTTTTTGGCAGGTCTTTTTGCCGCAACTGCAGCGGCAAGCCAGCGAGGCTACCCGCCTGAGTGGTTCCAACTAGATGTGGCGGGGGGACGATGCACAAAGTGCGAAGGTCGTGGTGTTCTACATTACGACCTGGAGTTTCTTGAAGATATATCTCTCGTTTGTCCAGTTTGCGAGGGACGCCGCTTTCGCCCGGAAATTCTCGATATCACGCATAGGGGCCAAAATATACACGATGTTTTGGAAATGACTATCGAAAGAGCCAGCGAGCATTTTTTACGCGAACAAAATTTAAGGAAAATTTTTGCTGCCGCAACTTTTTGCGGCCTGGGAAAGCGCCAGCTTGGAACTTCGAGTGAGCATTTGGAAAAGGCGGAATCCCTCTGGTTGCGCCTGGCAGTGGAGCTTGCTCGGGTCAGGGCCACAGATTTATTCATTCTCGATAATCCATCCGCAGGGGTGCATCCGGAAGACCTGCAGTTGCTGCTGCAAATTCTCGATGAGTTAGTGGGGAGAGGTGCTTCGGTGCTGGTGAGCGAGCAACATCCGGAAATTATATCCGCGGCTGATTGGCTTGTAGAAATGGGCCCGGGGGGGGGACCGCAGGGGGGGATGGTAATGGCTAGTGGCCATCCTCGGGAATTTGCCAAAAAGGCCGACTAGTTCCGGCCATAAAATGGGGTTAGAGCCCTTTTATGGTCAATAAATTGCCTGGGATTTACCCACCGAACTCGCTTGACGAGTTGGGGTATTACTTTATATTTGTCTGGAGTGAAAAGAGTGAAAAGGATGGAGCTTTCATGGCACTTGGACAAGATCTTCAAACCGAAAAAATTTCCCATTTAGATTTAAGTGATTTTGCCTTAGTAAGAAGTCAGTCTACCCTCGCAGAAGCATTGGAAGCAATGCGTCGCGAACCTACTAGTTGCGTCCTGGTTGAGGATGGCAGGGGAAAACTGGCTGGAATTTTTACCGAACGGGATGTTTTGGTAAAGGTTGTAGATGCTCCATCCCTATGGGGTCTGCCGGTGGATGGTTTCATGACTGTTGAACCAGAAACGGTTTTACCAGATGATCCCGTCGAAAAAGCCTTGCGCATGATGAATGCAGGCCACTACCGGCACGTTCCCGTTTTGGACGAGGAAGGGAAGATCGTGGGCACGGTTACCCACAACGTCCTCATTCGCTTTTTAACCGACCGCTTTCCCCGAGAAATTTACAATCTTCCCCCAGATCCCGAATTGATTCCCAAAACCAGGGAGGGCGCTTGAGTTTGAAATTGCGTTTGCTGCCTCCCCCACAGGAGGAAAAGGGTTAATGGGCGATACGACGGCTTCGTCGCCGCTGCAAAATGAAACCGAAGGATCCGCAAATATAGAACAACGCGAGTCCGTAGTTATTAGATTTTCTGGTGATTCGGGCGATGGCATGCAGTTTACCGGGACCCAATTTATAAATACCTCTGCGGTACTGGGCAATGATGTCAGCAGTTTCCCCGATTTTCCCGCTGAAATCCGCGCCCCGGCTGGAACTATAGCCGGTTTGAGCGGTTTTCAGGTGAATTTTTCATCCCATGAACTCTATACAGCTGGCGATGCCCCGCAAGTACTTGTGGCAATGAATCCGGCCGCCCTCAAGGCCAATCTTGAGGACCTCGAGTCCGGAGGGGTAATCATTGTCAATACCGACGCTTTTACGCGCAATAATTTGCGCAAGGCAGGTTACGCAGAGAACCCGCTTGAAAACAATAGTCTCAAAGATTACGATGTGCACCTGGTACCGCTGACCTCGCTAAACCGCAAGGCGCTTGAAGATCTCGATGGCTTGTCCAATCAGCAGAAGGACCTATCCAAAAACGCCTTTGCCCTGGGTTTGACATTCTGGTTGTTCGACCGTCCCCTGGACACCACCCTCAACTTTATCAAACAAAAATTTGCCAAACGCCCCAAGGTTGTAGAGGCCAATACCAAAGCCCTGCGCTCCGGGTATTTCTACGGTGAAAACACCGAGGCCTTTCAAGCTCGCGTTAGAGTACCCCGGCGCACGGCGGTCGAACCCGGAATTTACCGCCGCATTAATGGCAATGAAGCGCTGGTACTGGGGATGGTTACAGCGGCCCAAAAAGCTTCCAAAACTCTTTTTTACGGCAGTTATCCAATTACTCCGGCCAGTTCCATCCTCGAAGATCTAGCTGCCTTGAAAAATTTCAACATACGCACCTTCCAGGCCGAAGACGAAATTGCCGCTATTGGCGCCGTTATTGGCGCAGCTTTTGGAGGCGCCTTTGCCGCCACTGCCAGTAGTGGCCCCGGTATTGCCCTAAAGAGCGAAGCGATCAATTTGGCCATGGTTTTGGAACTGCCTATGGTCATCGTCAATGTGCAGCGCGGTGGACCAAGTACGGGTTTGCCGACCAAGACCGAACAGACGGACCTGTTGCAGGTGCTTTTCGGCCGCAATGGGGAAAGTCCCGTTCCCATTATTGCGCCCTCTACGCCTGGCGACTGTTTTGATATAGCCATAGAGGCCTTTAGACTGGCTGTGCGCTCTATGAGCCCGGTTTTTCTGCTTTCCGATGGGTATATAGCGACCAGTTCGGAACCTTGGAAAATTCCAGATCCCGATTCTATAGCACCCATAAAAGTGGAGCACCGGACAGACCCGGAGGGCTTCCATCCCTATTTGAGAGATGAGGAGACGCTGGGTCGTCCCTGGGTCGTACCCGGTACTCCCGGCCTCGAGCACCGGGTCGGCGGACTGGGCAAGCAGGACATCACCGGCAACGTTTCCTACGATCCCGATGATCATGAACACATCGTCAAATTGCGACGGGAAAAAGTGGCCCGGATTGCAGATGCCATTCCCGATCTGGAGGTCATGGGGCCCGACCAAGGTGAGCTTCTGGTGGTCGGCTGGGGTGGAACCTACGGAGCTATTCGCGCCGCAGTTGAGAAGATGCAATCGGCGGGGAAATCCGTTGCCAGTATACATCTGCGCCATCTAAATCCCTTTCCTAAAAATCTGGGGAATATTTTAGGGCGTTATCGCCAGATTCTTGTCCCAGAACTCAACCTGGGGCAATTGGCATTCGTTCTTCAAGCCCGCTATCCAGTACGGGTGGTTACGCTAAATAAGGTGCAGGGGCAGCCCTTCAAAATTGAAGAAATAACCACCAAGATTCAACAAATTCTTGATTGATGTCCAACAAAGGTTCAGGAGGAGATTGTTGATGAGTGAGGCCGCCGTGTTGCCAAATTTGACCCGCAAAGACTTTGTCTCCGACCAGGAGGTTCGCTGGTGCCCGGGATGCGGTGACTATGCAATTCTCGCCCAAATGCAAAAGGTCCTACCCGATATCGGGGTAGCCCGCGAGAAAATTGTTTTCATATCCGGTATTGGTTGTTCCAGTCGCTTCCCCTACTATATGAATACCTACGGGGTCCATTCTATTCATGGTCGGGCACCTACCCTGGCCACCGGTTTGAAAGCCATCGATCCAGATCTGAGCGTTTGGGTAATAACGGGCGATGGGGATGGCTTATCCATCGGCGGAAATCACCTTATACACTGTTTGCGCCGCAATGTAGACCTCAAGATTCTCTTGTTTAACAACCGGATTTACGGTTTGACCAAAGGCCAGTATTCTCCCACATCTCTGCCCGGGCACCGGACTAAATCAACTCCGATGGGATCGATTGATTATTCGTTCAATCCCCTGGCCGTCGCCCTTGGAGTCGAGGCAACTTTCGTTGCCCGCACCCAGGATACCAATACCAAACACCTGAGTCAGGTGCTCAAACAGGCCGCCGAGCACCGGGGCACGGCTTTTGTCGAAATTTACCAGAATTGTGTCGTTTTCAATGAGACGGCCTGGGATCACACCACCGATCCAAATGTTCGAGATGATAACATCCTTTACCTGGAGGATGGAGCCCCATTGATTTTTGGCAAAGAGCGCGACAAAGGTATTCGCATGAATGGCTTTGGTCCCGAAGTTGTGCAAATGGGCAATGGCATAGGCGAAGAAGATCTTCTCGTACATCAGGAAGGCCTCGATAATTCGAGCTACGCCTACATGCTAAGCCGGATGGAGCACCCCCATTTTCCTCTGCCCTTTGGAACCTTGCGCCGCGTTCAAAAGCCTTCTTATGACGATATGCTCAGTGGGCAATTAGATGGGGCGGTAGAAAAATTCGGGCAAGGGGACCTGAGCGCACTTTACCACAATAGCGATACCTGGGAAGTAAAATAATGACAAATCTGACCTCGAGTGCAGAGATAGATGCCGCAATCTGTTCTGCCTGTGGATACGATAATATTCCCGGTACTGATACTTGTGAAGAATGTGGTCAGAATTTGGGTGAAACCATAGCTGAAGATGGCCAGTCTCAGGATATCTTCACCAAACCAATTGCTATGCTAGGTCCTCGCCAACCTGTGTGTCTGGACCGGCAAACCAAGCTTACAGAAGTAATTGCCCGTCTCAAGGGCAAAAATGTCGGTTGTATTCTGGTTACCGGTGAAGAGGGTCAATTAATTGGAATTTTTACCGAGGGCGATGCCCAGTACAAAGTAGCTGGCTTGATCCAGAATCTGGAGAGTGTGCCGGTCGAGAGCTTGATGACCCCCCGTCCCTCCGTTCTCAGATCCGACATGCCCATAAGTCATGCCTTGCACCTGATGGGTCTGCACGGTTTTCGTCACGTACCGCTGGTCGACGGAGAGGGCAAACCTACTGGTTTTATTTCCTTTCGCGATATCGTTAGGTTTATCGAACAAAATTTTGCATCGAAATCCGCTAAGGCCTAAAAGTTTAGCACGCTAAAAGTTTGCATGCGGGGAACGTGCCCTTCCCGGGCCGCTCCTCGTTTTTTTGTTAGCTAGGAGAATCAATTCATGGGCAAAAAAAAATCACCGCTTATATGGGGGCTACTGCTTTTGTTTTTTGCTTTTCCCGGAGCCAGGCTGGAGGCAGAAATCCGTAGTTCTGACCTTAATTCTACCCGTTCGGTGCTCGAAAGTGAATGGTTGCGTTTGAAACTCGAGGTAATGGGTTTGCGCCTTAGTTATCCAGCTTACCGCATCAATTTAGAACTTCGCGAAGACAACCGTATAAACTTCGTATTTCTGGCCAGCGGCGGGATGGCGGACCATCTTAGGGATATTGGCTCGTCGGAGGCAAAGCAGGTATTGGCCTACCATGCCCAGGGTATCCGCGATCAGGTTGGTGATTTGATCCGCAATGAGTTTCCGGTGTTGTGGGCTACCTATGAATCCAATGATGATTTTGTCGGCCGTTTTCTAGTGCCTGGAGAAGACTGGGATGACCCGCCGCGTGAACTGGCTCACTGGAAGGGGAATAGCTTTTATTGGAAGCCCTGATAAAGGTGTGGAACTAACTACTCGGGGTCGTGAAACATGATTTCACCGTTGAGAGATTCTTCCAAGGCGATGTGTTTGTCAATGGTAGAGACCTCCATGGTAATCAGCCATCCAGAGATCTTGCGGCCAAAAACATCGATCTCTCTGGGGCTAATCTCCACGACTTCGTCCATTTGGCTGAATCTATCCTTATTGGTGCAAAAGAAGGTATTCCTGCGTGTCGTGCCCTTTTCAATAGTATTTTCCATCCTCAAACTTCCCCAAATTCGTGTACCGTATCTATCAAGAGCTTGACATTATCTATTGGCGTGTCGGGCAGCACCCCATGACCAAGGTTGAAAATGTGGGGTATTCCCCGGGTCTTTTTTAGAAGTTCCTGCGTTTCTCGAATAATTGATGCGGGCGATCCAAATAGGGTACAGGGGTCGAGATTGCCTTGCAATATCTTCTTTCCCTTGAAAAGTTTAAATGTCTGGGCGATATCCTGACGCCAGTCAATACTGTAAATATCGGCCCCTATTTCGGGCAATAAAGACAGAATATGGGATGCATCGTTGGCATAATATATTCTGGGGACCTGAAGATCCTCAAGGGCCGCGAATATTCGTTGTAAATAGGGCAATATGGTCTGTTCAAAAGCGGGCCGGGAGAGCGCCCCTATCCAGGTGTCAAAAATTTGGACCGTTTGGACCCCAGCCCCGATCTGAGCTCGAAGATAGTCGATTACGACCTCGGTCAGTTTTTCAAGCAAAAGATGAGCTGCGGCGGGGTCAGAATAAAGCAGCCGCCGGAACATGGTAAAGGTTTTGGCTCCGCCACCTTCAACCATGTAGGTCGCCAGCGTAAAAGGCGCACCTGCAAAGCCGATTAATGGGACCGAGGGAGGAAGCGCCCCTCGCACCAAACCTATGGTCTCGAGGACAAAGGGGATGGCCTCTTGGGTTTGAATAGTCCTCAGGTTCTCTATGTCTGCCAAAGTGCGCACTGGCTGAGCAAAGATGGGACCTGGTTTAAATTCTATTTCGCAGCCCATAGGTTCGACTGGGGTCAGTATATCAGCAAAGAGAATGGCTGCATCTACTTGCAGGATTTCTACCGGCATGAGGGTGATTTCAGTAGCGAGAGCAGGGTCTTTAAAAAGTTCGAGAATGGATCCCGTTCTTGCTTTGAGGTCTCGGTAGGGCTTTAAAATTCGTCCGGCCTGGCGCATTAACCAAATGGGTTTGACGGCTGGAAGCTGCCTTTGGCAGGTTTGCAGGAACCTACTTTGGGATAGCGCTTCGTTCATTTAATGGCTTAGCCGAAGGAAGGAGATAAACATGATTTAGAAAAACCTCTGCCAGGCAATTTAAAACACAGGTTCCATGGCTGGTGCGAGGGGAAATTCATAAAACCTGCTTCAAGTGTGGCCTCCGGGGGGCAACAAAGGATATAAGGAGGAATCCGGGCGCTATTTGCCGGGTTCAACCATCCACTCGGGCAGTGTTATGCGGTATTTGTAATAGCCCTCGACCTGCTGAAAAATTACTGCTTTATCCGTTATTTTAGGGCTCAAACTTTCCGCTTCTTCTTCCTCGGATTTGAAGGCGAGGAGGCGTAGGCGCGGCAGGCGTCTATCGGGCCAAAAATATGCAGGTTCTACCTTGATTTCGCCACTGCAACCAAGGGGATATACATCGATTTCCCATTCTTTATGCCGAATGAGAGCAGCGCCATCCAAACAAATTGGTCCCAGGTCCATCTGGGTACCCCGGGTATCACAATAGATATATTCGGGACATTTGGCGTAATCTATTCTGCCCTGGCCGCTGTCGGCCGAATAAACCAGTAGTCCATCGGGACTTTGGGCCCAGAAGGAAGCGGGAGGCAGGTTAAATGTCTCCCCTCCATGTTCGAGCGCCCAATCATCAGTCCAACTGCCATTGACAAAAATTTTAAGACCATTCTCATAACTGATCTCCAGCTGACTCAGTTCATAGGTGCCGGAAATTATAGCTTCGGTTAGATCTAGATAGTTCCCGTTTTGATGATAGCGAATAGAGTCGACATTTTGAGCCAGGTAACTGGCCTGGAGCTTTTGCAGCATGTAATAAGTTTTAATAATTGTGGGTAGGCCCCATTCTTCGACGGCCGGCAAATAGGCGGCATGTCCGTAGGCCACAGTAGTGGCCAGGTAGCGGTCCAGATAGGGGCTGGTGCTATGTTTTTCATCCCCCGGTATATTAGCCCCGAAAAATTGTTCGGGTGAGCCCAATCCCGCGCCGATTTGCAGCGGGTGCAGATGGCGCAGGGCAAAATCGACTAATAGGGGTCTTCTGCAGGGTTCGGGGCCCCTTTGCCGGGCAACGCTACCATGTAGAAGCCCAGGGTATAGCCAGTGGCTACCCCCTTCGCCGACAGCCAGGGTTTGTCGAGAAATTGTAGCGAGGATATTTTGTTCGGCGTCGAAAGTATTAAGGAAGCCAGCTGCATTTTCCAGGCGACTGTCGCAGTCAATGCGCTCCCAGGGGGGAGAAGCGGTGTGGATGCCCAGAAAAAGAGAGGGGGAGTTGAATTTTTCAGTTAAAGAGGCCATGTGATCAGCTGCATTGGAAAGTGCTTGGGAAGGCTTGAGAAGATAGGCGCCGGGGACCGTTGTTGCGGGATTGCCATCGCTCAAGAGGGCCGCCTGTTCGGGGGCCCATTTTTCGTTGAGCGGTGAGATATCCCGGTAGTTGCTGTAGAGACTGAATACATAGCCAAGGTCGACGAGGGCTTCCAGGTATTCGCTCAGGGCGTCATCGCCCCCTTTGAGGGGGGCGGCATTAAGAGTCAGGGTGGAATTGCTATCGTTGTCGGACCAGATAGATGCCGGATGGATAACCAAGAGCTGGTCCATGCCCCATTCTTTGAGATTGAGGAGGTGTTCATAACTTTCCACATAGGTTTCTTCGGAAGGGGAAAGATTGGAGATTGGATACCAGACCAGATCTTTTAACGCTTCCTTGGAAAGAATGTTTTTTGGCGCGGGAATCGAGGGAAGTACTTCCTCAAATTGACGCGAAACTGTGATGAACCAGCGTTCCTGCAGTGGATTCCGCTTGCCATCTGAATTGGCTATATAAGTACAACCCCCATTGAGTACGATCTTGTTTTGGCCATCGTCCGCCAGCGGGGCGTAGAGAGTGGAAGCGCGGGAGTGGTACCAGTCGAGAAGGCTGGATACAAAAACGCCTGAAGTGCAAAGTATTTGGGGACTGTTGTCCCCGAGATTGAAGTAGGGTACATCGATCAACCTTGGTTGCGACGCTTCCTCTATATGTCCCAGCGATACCCCAGTAGTTTTGTCGTTTCCAGCTTCCAGTTCAATGATGAAGGACTTGCCCTGGATGCTGAAACGGTAGAGGAAATCGGCCAGTTCGTCTTCGAGTTTCCACTGCCAGCGGGCCTCGACGCAGTCGCCCACTTTTTCACAAGAAACGAAGTGGCGCTCAATGTTTTCGTCGTTGGCCGCCCATTCCCGGCCGCCCATTTCTATTGTCAGGCCCCCGTCTTGGGCGGGTATGATCGGGTCTGAATTATTGATTTCAAGTTCAATGTCGGAAAAAGTGCCTTCGATTGGGGTATAAATAAAACGCACTACTGCCGAAAGGGAACGCGCTTCAAAGAGAAAGGAGATACCATCTTGCTTTATTGAATTGGTAATCTCCTCCTGGTTTTTGGGCGCCATCGAGAGGGGTTTATCGTACAGTTCGGAGGGACTAGGGGCGACGGGTTCCGGGGGGGGAGGGGCTATTGCGCTAAAGCTAAAAGCATCAATGATCACCTCGCACTCGTCGCGGGCAACCAGACCCCTTATGGCCAGCCCCGCTAAATCCCTAACATCGAGGTGGGAAATTTTTTTAAGCAGGAGATGCCAGCCGAGAAAATCTAAAGCCCCTAAAGAGCATTCTTTTCCCCCATCGAAGAGAGCTACTAGTTCCGGGGTGTGTTCCGCTTCGAATTGAGTAGAAAGGTGCACCCATACCTGGGCGCAATGGGCTCCCTCGGAGATGCTTAGGGATTCGGGGGGGCTGATAACCAGATCGCCAATACCCGCAATTTTCAGGTTGGCCGCAACTGTTCCATCGAGGAGAGTACTTTCCTCGGCTTTAAGGGAAAGCGTTGCATCAGCAGGCGCCTGTACTTGCCACTGGTCAATGCCACTTAAATCAATACCTGGTAAAATACTGCTTGTAGATGCCGGCTCTTCACCCAAAAGGTTGTCCATAGGCCCTTGAATGCTCCAAATTTAGAATGAAGTAAATTATGAGTTTAACCAAAACCCTGATGCATGCAGTATGGCGACGCGCCAAGAAACCGAAACCATATGTTGGAGATTATTGGGACAAAGAATCAAATAAAACCGAAAATACGGAAACAAGTCCCTAGTGTCAAGCGTTTGAGCTGCTCCGTTGACATTGGGTGGCACAGCTTATATCTTCATATTTTTCAAAGTGATTTAGCATTTTCGGAAATTCTTGTCAGGGGCGGAGGTAAAAGCTTGGCTCCCAGATCCGGGACGGTAGTTTTAGGTGGTGGTGCCGCTGGTATGATGGCTGCCATAAGGGCCGCTGAGTGTGGCGAACAAGTCATTCTCCTGGAGGCCAACCAGCAACTCGGAAGAAAAATTCTTATTTCGGGCAATGGCCGCTGTAATCTGACTAACCTCGAGGCCGATGCTGAAGTGCACTATCACGGCGGCAACCCCCAATTCAGGCGTCGGGTGCTGGGCCAATACACGCTGCGGAATACCCTTGACTTCTTCGGCGGCTTGGGAGTTGTGACTCGAGAGGAAAAGAGGGGCAGGTTATTCCCCCTTTCCGACCAGGCTCAATCAATAGTAGACGTTTTGGAAGATCGCCTCCAAATTTTGGGGGTGCGGATCTATAAAAATGTCAAGGTCTGTGGCCTCACCAAGGGAAAGTTTTTTAATTTTCATACGCGGGATGGAAGCCGTTTTGTCGCCGAGCGAGCAATAATGGCCAGCGGTGGGGTTAGCCTGGCAAAGCTGGGTGCGGATCGAAGTGGGCTGGACCTTGCGATCGGGCTGGGACATACCAGTAGCAGCCTTTACCCCGGACTGGTACCTCTCAATAGTCCGGAGAAATACATCTACAAAATGCATGGCGTCAAGGTCAGAGCGCAAGTCCGTGCATCGCTGCGCAAAGGTAGATACATAGAGGATATAGATGATCTCCTCTTTACCAAATACGGTGTTTCTGGTTTTACGATACTAAATCTGAGCGCCCAACTTGTTCCCCTTTTAGACAAGGGGCCACTGGAACTTGAAATCAACCTGTTTCCGGGGAGGGTGCCCGAACAATTGAGTGAAATGTTGAAAATTCGCTGGCAGGAAAACCCGCATCGCTCTTTGGCAAAAAGTTTTTCCGGCTTGCTCACCAGTAAATTGATTGGTCCCCTGCTTGAAAAACTTGAGCTCCCTTTGGACCGGCCAGTCGCAAAGATCTCCAAAGTTCAGCGCTGGTATCTAGCCCGGACGCTTTGTTCCTGGTTGGTCGGAGTAGATAAGCCCCGATCTTTCGAGCAGGCAGAGGTTACTATAGGCGGAATAGACACCGGTGAAATAAATCCGGACACTTTGGAATCCTACCTCGTGCCAGGGCTCTACTTCGCCGGTGAAATGGTCGATGTCCACGCCGATCTGGGCGGATTTAATTTCCAATGGGCCTGGTCCAGCGGTCACCTGGCAGGTAGCCGCCTGGGCAGTTAGGAGATGTTGAAATCCATGGTTTCCGGTTTTAAAATCTGATGAAAGTTTTTGGCTTCCCCAAATTCCCTAGCTAGAATATGGTTGTTGGTATAGTACTGGCGGCCGGGATGTCGACCCGGATGGGCGCCCTAAAGCAACTACTGCCCCTTGCGGGCAAGACCACTATCGAGGTAGTAGTCGAGCGCATTAGGAGCCGTTTGGAAAAGGTTTATGTCGTCGTGGGCTACAGAGCTGATGAAGTATCGGCAGTGCTTGAGTCCGACCCGGTTGAATGCATCGTCAACTCAAATTTTGCCCAGGGTATGACTTCCTCGGTAAAATGTGGCATTAGAGCCGCCGCCGGTGCCAGTGCGTTTTTGATCTGTCTTGGCGATCAGCCCGGCGTTGGTTGCGAAGCCATCGATGCCGTTCTGGAAGGGGCTAAGAGGGGGAGAAAAGGCATTGTTTTGCCGACATTCCAGGGACGTCGAGGACATCCCCTATTCATTGATAGTTCGTATGCAGATGAAATTCTTGCGCTGCCGCCGGACAAGGGGTTGAACCAGGTGACTAGAGCCCATGGCGACGATACACTCGAAGTGCCAATCGGCCAGCCGGAGGTGCTTGAGGATATGGATACCCCAGCTGATTACCAGCGCGAATTGGCCCGCTTCACATCCGATGCTAAAGGTTGAAAATGGAAGATATTATACGGGAACTGGCGGGGTTAAAAGACGAAAGAGTTGCACTGGCCTCTCTGGTGTCCAGCAGTGGATCCATCCCCATGAGTTCCAGGGCAAAGATGATTATCAGAGAAGGTGGCAAGGTATTGGGCACCATTGGCGGAGGTTGTTTGGAAGCCGAAATCCTATCAGTTGCCCGGGAGGTTATGGAAACAAAAACTGCCAATATGACACGTTATACCATGACCGAAAAGCAGGCGGGAGAAAGTGGGCTGAATTGTGGTGGAACGGTGCGGATTTTTACTGAGGTACTCGAAAGGGCGGAAAATTTTGCAGCCTTTGAGCGGATTTTAAAGGTCCGTGAGGAACGCCGGGGATGCGTGTTGGCAACCTTGTTAAATATCTCCAGCCCATCCGGGGCGGAGAAGGGCAAGATGCTAGTTTGCGACCAGGGTTTTAAATGGGGAAGTCTAGGTTTGGGTGAAGCAGATTGCCAGGTTGTGGAAAAGGTCGATGCAGTCCTTGCCAAAGACGGTGGCCAGATCTTAAAGGTCGATCTCGAGCCTGGGCAGGCCGATAATCTAGGCTTTTCAGATTGCCTGCAGGTCGAAGTTTTTATGGAACCATTTAACCCATTTCCGACTTTGTACATCTTTGGTGGAGGACACGTGGGTGGACAGATTTGCAAACTTGCCAAAAACGTCGGTTTCCAGGTAGTGGTGGTCGACGACCGGCCCATGTTCGCCAATTCCGAGCGGCACCCGGATGCGGATCGGTGTGTAGTCGAGGAAATGGACAAGGTCTTCCAGCAACTAGAACTTGATGAACAATCTTATATCGTCGCCGTCACCCGTGGGCACCAGCACGATCAGGTCGTAATACAACAAGCACTCCACAAACCCGTCCGCTACATCGGCATGCTAGGTAGTGAGCGCAAGAAAATGATGATGTGGAGGAATTTGGAAAAGGGCGGGATCAAAAGAGAGCAATTAGACGCTGTCTACGCTCCAATTGGTTTCAATATCGGCGCCGATACACCGGAAGAAATTGCCGTAAGTGTCGTGGGTGAACTGATAAAAGTTCGGCGTGGAACGCGAAAGTTTTGGAAGACTAAAACCATGGAGACAGCTGTTTGAACAAGGATGAACTCCTGCGCTATGGCGTTGCGGCCTGCCAGTTGGATCAGCCCAATCCAGAGCGGCGGGAAGAAATAAGGCGCAATACTGCCCACATGTTGGATATGATTGACATGGCGGTAGATGGCTACGGTCCATTTATGGATCTCAAATTGCTAGTTTTCCCCGAATTTGGCCACGCCGCTCCAATTTATCCTTCGGCGCAGAGTTTGCTGGCCAAATTGACGGTGCCCATTCCCAATGAGCACACCGAAAAATACATCGAAAAAGCCAGGGAATTAGACGTCTTTATCCAAACGGCCTCTTTTCTCGAGGAAGATTCGCAGTGGCCGGGCATAGTTTTTAATACAACTTGTCTGATCGGACCAGATGGCCTGCTATTAAAATATCGCAAAGTAAACCCCTGGATTCCCTGGGAAGTTCACGCCAGTCCGCATGACCTCAGTGGCTACGCAGAAGAGTTGTTTCCCGTGGCTCAGACGCCAATTGGCAATATTGGAGTGGCCATTTGCTACGACTGGATATCCCCCGAACCCCTGCGCCAGCTCACTGCCAATGGAGCCGAGATCCTCTTGCGCGTATCGGCTTATATGGATCCCTGGGGGGCATCGCCCCCAATGGATTGGTGGACCGTTGTCAATCGCTGTAGGGCGCTGGAAAACACCGCCTACGTGGTTGCGGCCAATCAAGGGGCTTCGCTGGCGAATTACGCGCCCTTCTCATGGCCAGGGGGCAGTATGGTAGTTGATTTCGATGGTCGACTATTGGCCCAGGCCGACCCCGGACCGGGAGAAAAAATTGTGGTGGCTAGCATCGACATTTCGAGTCTGCGCCACGAGCGCGAAAGGCGTAGCGGACATCTGCCGCTGGCACATCTTCGCACGGAGGCATATCCTATGTACAAAGAAAGTTACTTTCCGCCCGGCAGGCTCAAGCCAAGTCAGAATCACACGGTTGGGCAGAATCAGGAGGTAATAGCAAGAGTAAAAAAGCGTCTGCAAAACAAAAAAAGGGATTAAACATTCAGTGGGCTGAGTTGGTCGAATAAGTTGGCAGTGATTTAAAAGGGAAAATTTTTAATCCCTCCTAAGAGGTGAATCCTATGTTGGCAGCTGAAAATCCTTTTGAGCATAGCGATGGGGATTTAGTTGCCCGCTTTAATTGCGGCGATGAGCAGGCGTTTAATCTAATTGTGCGCCGTTATCAAAAACGCATCTTTGATTTGGTCTTCCGATTTGTGCGCGATTTTGACGAGAGCAGCGATATCGCTCAGGAGACTTTTATACGTGCCCACGCCAAATTAAAGGAATTTCGGGGTGCCTCCGCCCTTTATACGTGGTTGTATAGAATCGCTGTAAATCTAAGCCTCAATCATATGCGCAAGAAGAAGTTGCGTTCTTTTTTTTCCTTTGACGATCCCGGGGTGGAGGAACCGATCGCGGAGGGTGGACCCGAAGAGGATCTGGCTGCTGTGCAAATTCGCGCTCAGGTCGGCAGGGCCATTGAAAAATTGCCACCTAGACAGCGCAGTATTTTCATTTTGCGCCAATACGAGCGCTTGACGCATAAAGAGATTGCCGCGGTACTCGCATGTTCTGAGGGCAGTATTCGCGCCGGCTACTTTCACGCCCTCAAGAAGCTGCGGGCGATGCTCAAAGAATGCGCGTGAGAAAAAACCTATTCAAGTGCAGGGAAGCTACTCTGGTGGAATATCTAGATGGCACCCTGCAGCCCGGGGCAAAAAGGCAAGTTGAGCGACATGTCCTGGAATGTCTTAACTGCAGAAAAGGGCTAGAGGATTTATCTTCGACACTCAATCTCGCCGATGCCCTCCTCCCCCCCGAATCGAATGCCTTGTTTAGCGGCGCTTTCCTATACAAAGTACGGCAGGGGATCGATGAAGGGAAAGCCACGCCCCCTTTTCTCAATTGGCGCTCCGGTATTCTAGGCGGACTTGGGCTGAGCGCACTCCTGCTGTGGATCTTTACCGCATCACCAGTTGATGAGACCCATACCGGGGTTTTTTCTCCCGCCGGACAGAACATGGCAGCGCAGCTGGAATTTGTCGCGCTCGTCGACGATTATTGGCTCGAAACGGCTTCCACCGATCAACTTTTGAGTGAGGTTAGTGCGCTTGGCGAAAGTAGGTATGTTAATCTACTTGAGGCTTACTGATGTTTAGATACTTGATATTTTTTGCTTTTGTGTTTGCTGGTCCAGGGGTGCTACAAGGACAGCAGGGTGCGTCAGGAGGGGCAGTGCCGCTCGAGCGGCTCGAGTTGGTCAGGATGTGGCGTTTGGTGGAGGAATTGCGCATAGGTGAAGAACAAGCGGCCCGTCTGTTTCCCTTTTGGAGTGAGCACCGGCGCCAATCCAGAGGTATCCAAAGAGAGCGGAAACAAGCGGCCAATGAATTGAAGCACCTGCTCGATCAGAACGATATCCCGGATGAAGTACTCATGGAAAAGATGGGGAAGATACGTGCCATCGACAAAAAGAAAGAGGATTTAGAACTGATTTTCCGAGAAAAAATGGTCGTCCTACTGAGCGTTCGCCAGCGGGCCCGGTTGTTGTTATTCCAGGAGCGTTTTAGAAAGGATTTGCAAGATTTTCTCAAGGAGGCTAGGCCGCGCCGGCAGCGGC
>CAXFTV010000374.1:0-16538 GCA_964005845.1 uncultured bacterium | reverse complement strand
TCGAGCATGAGCTGGCCAACGCGGAAGGCCTCGTGCGAATTTTCCACCAGCTGGTGAATCCGCTGCTCGTCTTCCCGCAGGCGTCCCGATTGTTCGTAGAGTTCCAGCACCCGGGTATTTTTCTTGAGCACGGCGGCATAGGCGCCCAGGCGCATACTGCCGCCAAAACGGTTTTCTTCCAGCACTTCCCTCTGGGTTTCCTGGATGCAGACAACCTTCCACTCCGAGTCATCCTCAAATTCCTCAGAAGTGGCTTCCTCGATGCCGGCCACGTTGCGGGCAAATTCGACTACTGCCAGTTGCAAACCATAGCACAGACCCAAAAAGGGTATATTGTTCTCGCGTGCGTGGCGGATGGCCATCATGACGCCTTCGGCGCCGCCGCCACCAAAGGCTCCTGGCACGATGATGCCGCTGAATTCATCCAAGTAGTCAAGGCTCAATTCACCCTTCTCGAATTTGTTGCCATCAATCCAGGTGATATCGACCCTGGTATCCCAGGCGACCCCGGCGTGGACCAACGACTGATTGACCGATATATACGAGTCGGTCAACTGAAAATCGCCGATTTCTATATACTTTCCGACCATCGCCACTTTAATCTGGTTGATCGGTTCGCGGCTGCGGCGAACCAATTGCTCCCAGTGAGCCCAGTCCGGATTATCTCTGGGGTTAAGGCCAAGTTTGCGCAGCATTTTTTTACCCAGGTTTTCACTCTCCAGGGTCAGCGGGATATCATAAATGGTCTTCATATCCGGCGCCGAAATGATGTGGTCCGTGGGCACGTTGGCGCCGATCTGAATCTTTTTTTTGCGCACTTCATCGATATCCTTTTCGGCGCGGCAGACGATGAAGTCCGGAAAGATTCCGTGTTCGCTGAGCATGCGAGTGGCCTGCTGCGTGGGTTTCGTTTTCATCTCGCCCACGTGTGAGGGGACTGGCAGGTAGGTGATCAGTACGAAGAGGAAGTGCTCTTCGCCGATTTCGCGCTCCATACCCTTTACCGCAAAGAGAAAAGGCTCGTTCTCGTAGTCGCCTACGGTACCGCCGATTTCTATCAGCACGATGTCGAATCCTTCGCCGGCTTCCTGGATGCGGCGCTTGATTTCATCGGTGATGTGCGGAATGGGCTGGACCGTCTGGCCCAGGTACTCGCCGCGGCGCTCGCGCTCGATGACAGTGTGGTAGATCTGCCCCGTAGTCAAGTTGTTGTGGCGCGGCAAATCGAGTCCAAGAAAGCGCTCGTAGTTGCCCAGATCCTGATCGATTTCGCCGCCGTCATCTGTGACCCAGACTTCGCCGTGTTCGGTAGGGCGCAGGGTGCCAGCGTCATAGTTGATATAGGGATCAATTTTTACCGCCGTGGTGCGGTAGCCATATTCCCCCAGGATCTTGCCCATTGAGGCAGTAGTCAGTCCCTTGCCCACGCCACTCATGACGCCGCCCGTTACGACGATGTATTTTGGCCCTGTGTACGCTTCTGTCAACTTCTGCTCTCCCGATTCGACCGGTGGGGATAAAATTCAATAAAGAAGCGGCGACATCGATGTCGCCGCTTCTTTATTCGATTATTCGAGGAACTTTGAAATAGCCGTCCTGTTGCTGGGGCGCGGATGCCAGCAGATCATCCCGGAAGGGAAACTGAATCGCCGCATCGTCGCGAAAGGCATTGTTTATGGGAACCACGTGGGAGGTGGGCTCGACGTGCTCCGTATCCAGCTCGGAGAGCTTCTCCATGTATTCGAGAATGCGATTTAATTCCCCGGTTAGCCTCTCTTCCTCCGCAGCGGAGAATTCCAGGCGTGCAAGGGTTGCAACTGTCTTGACATCTTCTACTGTAACTGACATTTTTTCAGTAGGTTATGTTTATGAGCCAGCTTTTTTCGGCTCTTTTAACCAGCTGTTTCCGGGGTTGCAACTAATATGCTGTACGGGCTGGAGGAGCGCAAGCGTTTTGTGTGCCCTAATTGAGCGGCCTCTAAAAAAGGACGTGGCCCTTTCCAGTTCTTGTCGTTGCGCGGACAATTGTCTATACTCAGTAAAACCGTCTTCCACCAAACCATTCCCATCCAGGTTCGCAATGGCCCGTAAAGCATTTACCGTTGAAGAAGCCAATAATTTGCTAGCCCAGATCGAAAGTATCCTGGTGCGCATAGAAGAAAAAAAAGCGCAGGCGAAGGTCCGCGAAGAAAAAATGCAGATTCTCGATGTCCTGTGGGGAGATAAATTAGCCGCGCCTGATAATCCGGACTACCGGGAATTTCTCCAGCACCAGCAGGCCATTTCCACCATTTTTCAGGCCATCAATACCATTGTCAAAGAGGAAATTCTCGATCTGGGATTGCGTTTTCCGCCAGGAGGCCTGGAACACGGTTTAATTGATTTCCCCACGATTTTTGAAGGTCGCTGGGTCTATTTGTGCTGGCAGCGCGGCGAGGACCAGTTGCGTTTCTGGCACGAGATAGACGCTGGTTATATGGGCCGCCAAGAGATTGCCGCTGAGCACATTATAAAAATGGGGAAAGAGGACGATCCCGAAGCGCTGGATAGCTCGGGGTTAGATGCCTAAATCCATGAGCCGCATAGCAGCTTGGCGTGCATCTGCAAAAGTTATTTTTAAAGCCGGACAGGTTTCCACCAGTTGGCCGGTCAAATCTATCCCTTGAGCCCCCCAGCGCTCCAGGTTTAAAGACTGCAGTATAATAAGCCTTGCGGCCTCCGACTGACCCAGTGGTTGCAGGATGACTTCAGAGTCCGGGCATAGAACCGGAAAGACGAGTTGGGCAACAGTGGTTTTAGTGCGTGGAGAACGGGGGGCAATAGCATCAGGGGATACGTAGCGGTAATCGCTAAAGTCTTTGAAGGGCAGGTCGCAGGCCGTCTTGAGTGATTCGGGTAAAAGGTACTGGCTGCCCTGGTGAACGATCAGATCCCGGCGAAAGGGAACTACTTGCAGATCGTCTGGTGCGAGCAAGGCGACTTCGTCGGTATAGATGGCGGCTCCCCGCATGGCCAGGGCCAGCACCAGAGAAGTTTTGCCGGCATCGGAAGGCCCGATCAGCAACCGGGCCCGGTTTTCCTGGGCGACTACCCCCGCATGTAAGAGGTAGAAGTGGCTCAGGGCGGCCATGATGGTTTCCGTCAGCGTCCACTCCACTTCTTGAAAAAAAGCGGCGAGACTGGATGCATGGCAGATCTCCCTAACCCCGCGCTTTAGAACGAAGAGGTTCTGCCGTCGTTCCATAGTGAAACAAGTCGCAGGGGTCTCGGGTTGAGTCCGGGCCGAGCTATAGAGGCTTGCCGCCAACTGACGAAGTTTTGCATCAGTACCCTCAACCGCAAATGCATAATCGGCAATGCGGTAGTGAAAACGCCAACTCGCATTACCCATGCTGGTTTCAGGCAGCCATTTTCTTAGAGTCCAGGTCGCACAGTGTCTGCAGTTCGGTGCGACCCGCCTTGAGGTCCTCCAGCAGGCCGGAGCGCTTGTTGGCATAACGGCGCATATTGTTACTGGACTGGCGCGATTCCTCCAAGAGAATGTCCAGTTCGGCTCTCAAGGCCTTGACCTCCTCTGCGCGTAGTAGGGCCAGATCTTTCAACTGGCGTTTTTTCCCGGCTGTAGCCCAGCTCAGAAAGAGCGGAATCGCCAGCAAGAGAACAGTTCCGATTATCAATTGAGATCTCCATGAAATAGTATTTTTTGCTACTATTTAATTTCGTATTTATTCTCTAATATCGACTGTTCGCCTGCCTTACTCCACCTTTCTTTTAAGGTTTACCGGGGCTTTCTTTGGCTATTTCTAAGGCTTCCAGGTCGTTCAGGAGTAGGCGCACTACGCGCCGCTGGCGTTTGTTGGATCCGGCCAAAAGGGTCAACAGGAACTGGAAATCCTCTCCGGCGCCGAACTCATTTGCCGTTGTTTCTACCAATTTGCGTCTATCCTCCGGGAGCTGGTCGACCAGATCTGTTAGGAGGTCCATAAGTTTCACTGCGCTACTCCTTTCGCCTTGTCTCATAGGCTATTTGCTAATCTAAGGAGATCTTTCTCCCCGAGTCAAGGCCTGCCAAATGGCAAAAATGCCTTGACCTGGTGTGCAATATATAGTAATATTCTCTTTCTGTTACCCCATTTATAGTAGAAATAACTCCCCTGCGGTTTGGCAAGTGGGCAAGAAGTAGCTTCCCCATGGCGTCTCTTCGTGCCCTGTGGTACCTTTTGTCGATTGCCGGAACTTCCTGAATTTAGTCGACTACTGGCACAATTCTATCCGGTACCCCGAAGGAGTGGTACTTTGCGTTTAACTCATTTGGAAATAATTGGCTTTAAATCTTTTGCCCAGAAGGTCCACATACCCTTTGGGCCGGGTATCACCGCGATCGTCGGCCCCAACGGCTGTGGAAAATCGAATATTGTCGAGGCCATTCGCTGGGTAATGGGCGAACAGCGGGCGGGTGTTTTTCGCAGTCAGCGGATGGAAGAGGTGATTTTTGGCGGCGCGCGTCAGCGCAAACCGCTGGGCATGGCCGAGGTCATACTCACGATAGAAAATACCAACAATATACTACCTATCGAATTCACCGAGGTGAATATAGCCCGGCGTTTATTTCGCTCCGGCGAAAGTGATTATCTGCTAAACAAAATTCCCTGCCGTCTGCTCGATATTCACAACCTGCTCATGGACACGGGTCTGGGGCAGGGGGCTTATGCCGTGATAGAACAAGGCATGGTGGACGAAATCATCAGCGAAAAGACCGAAAATCGACGGCGGATTCTCGAAGAGGCGGCAGGAATTACCAAATATAAAGTAAGGCGTCGTTCTACCTGGTCTAGGCTCGAGTCTACCAACGCCGATCTAATGCGCCTCGAAGACATCATCGTCGAGGTCAAACGCCAGGTCGACTATATGAGTCGGCAGGTCGGTCGCGCCCGACGCTACCAGGAAATGAAAGCGGAATTAGATGAAAAGGAAGTCCTGCTTGGGCACATCCGCTTTTTTGCCACCAGGGACGAACTACAGCCTCTGAAAGCAGAGCTAGAACAGCTGAACAGAGGTGCCGAGGAAGGGTATACCCGTTTTACGAGCCGCGAGGCCGAGTTGGAAAAGTTGCGGCTGGCGCAAACAGAAGCCGAAAGGGCCTTGCAGAATGCGGCGCTCGAGTTGAATCGCTATGGCGAACAAATTCACGAGCGCGAACGCCAGCTCGTCGCCT
Organism: uncultured bacterium; assembly: GCA_964005845.1. GTDB lineage: Bacteria > Latescibacterota > UBA2968 > UBA8231 > UBA8231 > CAXFTV01. Next base: position 11,323 of record CAXFTV010000374.1, on the reverse strand, counting down.
CTACCGAGCAATTGAATGCCGCTGCTCAGATATTCGAGCGCTCGACCAAAGAGCGCCAGGATTCAGTCCACCAGCTCCAGGAATACAGCCGGCAGCAAGAGACCGCGTCCAGCACGCTGGCGGAGGCTCGTCGCGAACTTGAAGATGTCAACCGGAGTCTGGAGGCACACAAGGAGCGCTCCGAGGCAAGTGAGCGCAGTTGCGCCGGCAGTCGTACTGAATTGGATAGTTTGTTCCAGCAGCGCGTCGATTTGCTGCGAGCGCAGGGTGAGCTCAGCCGTGGTCTAGAACGCCTGGTAACCGAACGCGAGGGGTTGACGAGTAACTCCGATCAGTTGCGGAGTGAAATCAGCCAGGTGGAAAAAGAACGGCAGGACGCTCTTGAGCACGCCCGCCAGAGTAGTGCAGAGCTGGAAGAACTCAATGCTGCGCTAGGAAAATCCAGGCAAAAGCAGCAGGTCTACCAGGGCCGCGCCGACGCCCTGGAGGGCAGAATTCAAAGATTCGATGAGCAGCGCGGCGAACTGCGTCGTGGCATCGATGCCAGGCTGGCGCGTCTGCACGCTATGGAAAAAGTACAATCCGGCTATGAAGGATATTCTAGCGGGGTGCGGACTTTGTTGCTGGAGTCGCCTCACGCGGACCTGTTTCAGGGCATTCTGGGCGATCTCATCGAGGTAGATACAGATTATTTCCATGCCGTTGAAAGCGCTTTGGGAGAGTCGCTGGAAGCCCTGGTAGCACCGGTTAAAGCCGGTGTTCTGGATGCTCTACATTACCTCAAAGAACACTCGGGCCGGGCCGGCGTCTTTCCGTTGGAATGGACTCTTGGAGCCGCACCGCCTCAGGCTGCATTGCCGGAGACACCCGGGTTGATCGGCCCGCTGTTGAACCATGTGCGAGCGGATGAAGCCATTATGCCACTTCTGGCACGCCTGTTGCACAATACTTTCCTGGTGGAGGATCTGGCTATTGCCATGGAATTGGCCGAGCGGTACCCCGAGCGGCAAATTCGCTTGGTCACACCTGCCGGTGAGGGCGTTGATTTAAACGGTCGGATTGCCGGGGGACGGGGTGGGCAAGAAGATGCCGCACTGCTGGGGCGGCGCCAGGAAATTCGCCTTTTAAAAACGGCCATTGCACACGAAAACGCGCAATGGGCCACCCTAGCTGCCGCCCGGGGGGGGGAGACCCAGCGCAAGGTCGTGCTGTCACTTCATCTGGAGAAACTTTCCAGAGGAATCGAAATTATCAAAGAGCAGGAGCGTGAAAAAAGCCATCTGCAGCAGAGCCAAAAGAATGAAATTCAGCGCCTACAGCTGTTGCTGGATCGGCGTGGGCGTGAGCAGGCGCAACTGCAGGAGCGCTCCGTAAGTCTGGAGAATGCTATTGATTCTCAACGGGAAAAAGTGCGGCAGTCAGAGCAGGCGAGCACAGAGTTGGACATTGCGATTCGCGGCTTTGAAGAGCATTTGCAGGAGGCCGAGACCGTTCTGCGCACAGAACTGGATCAACTGGCCACTCTGCGTGCGGAACAAGCCCGGATTGCCGAGCAGACGCATAGCCTCGAGCGCGACGAGCAACGGTTGCACAATATGCGGCAGAGTCTGCAGGGCAATATTGAGCGACTCGCAAATGAAATCGAGCAGGCGACCTCAACGCGCCAGGATCTGGCTGCTTTGGAAGAGCGTTTAACTGCCGAACTCAAGGATATGCACGGCACCAGGGATGAACAGGTGCAAGAAAGCAATAAGAAGCGCGAGCACTGGGATCAGGTCAATACCCAGACTCGTGCCCTAGAGGGCGAAATCGGCAAGTTGCAACGCCAGTTGAATGCCCATCGCGATCGGCGGCATCAGCTCGAATTGCAGATTGCCGAGCTGGACAATCGCGCCAAGCAGATTCAGGAGCGCCTGCTGGAAGATCACCACTGCGATGTTGCCAGCATGGGACGGCCCGAATCTGGGGCGCTGGATCTGGAGGAACTGGCGAGTAGGGTCGAAGCTTTGCGCCAGTCAATTCAGCGTCTGGGCACAGTTCATGTGGGGGTGCTGGAAGAATACGAAGAACAAAAAGAACGCTACGATTTTCTCTGCCACCAGCGCGATGATCTGCTGGCTGCGGCCGAGGATCTGAAGAAGACGCTCAGTTTGATCGACCGCACGGCGCGGCGAATATTTCGCGCAACCTTTGAAGAGATTCGCCAGAAGTTCAAAGAAACCTTTGTGCGCTTTTTCCCCGGTGGCGAAGCTGATTTGCAGTTGGAGCAGGACGTAGATGCGCTTGAGGCCAGTATCGATATCATCGCCCGCCCGCGAGGCAAGCGCCTGCAGAGCATTACGTTGCTCTCGGGCGGCGAAAAAGCGCTCACCGCCATTGCCCTGCTCTTTTCAATTTACCTGGTCAAACCCAGCCCCTTTTGTATCCTAGATGAAGTGGATGCCCCTCTCGACGACGCCAATATCGATCGCTTTCTCCACGTGCTCAAAGAATTTGCCAGGAGCACCCAGTTTATCATGGTGACCCATAACAAGCTCTCCATGCATGCTGCCGATACGCTGCACGGCGTCACCATGCCCGAGGAAGGAGTTTCGCAACTGGTTTCTGTCAGGATGGGAGAAGAGATCCTGGAGGAAGCGGCGGGGTAAGCAGCGGCCGCTAGGGCGCCAATCCCGTCAGATCGAGTCCATACGGATTTTCATCGACCAGTATTCTGGCGCGAGCGGCCGTTCTTTCATCCGCGCTGGCCAGAGCTCCTTGCAGAAAGTCCGGCCGTTCCTGCAAAAAAGTTTTCATAGTGCTATCAGGCTGGTGATAGTAGGCGGTCAGCATCTCTCTTTGTGGTTGCGCAATAATGCCAGAGCGCACCAGTTCGTCAAAGAGGTGCTCGTCCACTCGCAACAGGGCCCTCGTGTCGAGTCCGGCCGCCTTTAGGGCCTCGGTGCCACCCTGGGCCCGGTCGACCACATTGAGGCTGTAGTCAATGCGGCCGCCGCGCTCCTGAATAGCCGGCATCCAGGAGCGGAAATAACTGGATGCTTCGGTTACCAGGTCGGCGATGTGTACTGTCTTTTTTCCCTCCAGACCATTTACCTCCGCAACGCCGTTCTCGCTGCACAGAACCACGCTAAGGTCCTTATAGATCAGCAGGTGAGGTTTATCCAACTTCTCTGCGACCGCAGGGGAAAAAAACCAGTCCCGCCGCTCACCGCCCGAGATATAGTCGAAATTACCGGCAGTTCTGTCCTGTATATCGCCGACCAGTGCGTCTACCACATGCCTGTAGATCTCATCAGTGGCGTAGTTTTTTCTGGTTCGTGCCGCCAGGAGTGGTGGGAAATGGTTTCTGTCCTCCTTTTCCCCATCGATGAATTTGAGCAGATCTTCGGCTTTTGTCGGGTTGCCATAGAGGTAATGGGTGTTGATATAATAAGGTCCGATAGTTCCCGAAGTATACCAGAACATCTCCCCCGGAGGGGCGATTCGCAGAGCTTGTGTCTGCAGCAGGGCCGCGACCAGATCGGTTGTCATGTCGTCCTTTTTGGCTGAGTGGGTCATTGAAGTGGCATGTATCAGGTTTTCGCCAGCGGGCCGAAGGGTTATGAGGCCTCCGGTTTCCCGTGGCACTCGGAGGGCACTGGCGTCCCCCAGGTTGTCGACCCTGGGCCGCGCCGCAAACTGCGCGGAGGAACGGCTGTCCCGCCCGCAATGCCGGGCCTTGAGGGGGATCTATTTAGGGCATATAAAAAAGTGTTGCGGCAAGGTCAATGACTCTTTCCACAGCACTTTTTATATTTTTTGCCGCTCCCGCATGGGCATGAATCGTTGCGACCTACCTTGGGTGCTTCGCGGCGAAAGGTTTCTACTTTCTGGGGAAAGAGCCGCCCGCCATCGAGCATCTCCGAGGGTTTTTTGCCCTCCAGAGTTTCACGCGGTGTGTCCAGCCACTCCTCGTGGAGGGTCTGTACGGCTTCGCTCATCTCGCCCTGGCCGATCTCTGGATTAACTCCTTTCTCCTCGCAGAAAGTTCCGAAGTCTGCCAGCAAGGCTCCCCGGGGTGAGTTCATCAATTGCTGCAGCTGTGCCCTATCTACACCGGGGGGCAGATCGATATCTTTTAATTGCTGCAGTGCGAGTTCCATCGATTCCGGGGTGGCGTCCTCGGTGGCATCCTCACCCTCTTTGTCTCCTTCTTCTTCCTCTGTGGAAGGAGGGGGGGCGACCTGTGCAGCGACCTCGGCCAGAAGGGTGCTCAACTCCTGAGCAATCTGATTGGGATCTTCCGGCAGGACCTGTTCTATAATCCAGTCTACGGTTTCCCCTTCTTCCAGGAGTTCCGTCATTTCTTCTGGGGAGAAACGCTGGATATTATTTACTTCACACAACTCTTGCAATTTTCCAATTAGTTCTTCCACTTCCCGGCTCCACGAAGAGGGGTGGGGGTTGTTGAAGGTGAAAATCTACCACCTACCAGCAAAAATGTCAAAACTCTCAAAAAAGTGAGGCCAGTCTCAGATTTCTGAGGCCAATCCTTCATTCATCGCATCCATATCAGGGGGCTTCTGAGAGCCCGGTCCATGGTACAGATCTTGCTAAAGATAACGCGAATCTGCGTTAGCTGTGGTTGCGCGGTAGCTATTTTTATCCAGGGACAGATTCAAAATGTGTTCCGAAGCTGCCGATATACTTTAAATAGGAAGGGAGGATCATCCATGAAAGAGATATGCGACCTGTCAGACAAGGAAATCCTCATGCAGGCAGCTAAGGATCAGGATAGTCTGGCCATCTTGGTCAAGCGTTATCGCACTCCGCTTTATAACTTTGTGTACCGCTTTGTCGGTGATCGCGAAACAGCTGAGGACATAGTTCAGGAGACTTTTTTGCGGTGTTTGAAACATAGCCACCAATACCCCGCCATCGAGCAGGTATCTACCTGGCTTTATACAATTGCCGGCAATCTGGCTAAAACCGAATTGCGTCGTCGAAAACGTTGGCACTGGGTGCCGATTGGCCCAAGTGAAGACGATGAAAAAACCGCTTTTTATGAACCCGTGGATAAAGAACAGTTGCCCGGTGAGCAAATTGATACCAAGAGAGTTCACCATTCGGTGGTCACGGCTATCCACAATTTGCCGGATGAATTCCGCGAAGCGGTGTTGCTGCGGGATCTCAACGGGTTTTCCTATGAAGAGATCTCCAAGATTATCAATTGCCCGGTAGGCACGGTCAAATCTCGCGTCAACCGAGGCCGTATCAGACTGCAGAAAAATCTGCAAATTCTGGCCAAAGAAGTAATCGGTACTCTTTCTGGACAGGCATCCCTAAGTGCCTGATCGCTTGGTAAGGGCTTGCAGATTTTCCAGCCCTTCCGTAGATTACCTACCCTTTTCACCTGGCGATTTTCCCCATTGGGATGGTGAAATCGTCCTTTCCGGTGGCTAGTTTGCCCACTCCGGTGGGGCAATTCTGGCCTAGTTGCCTGGAGGTATAAGTCTGTGGATAGCCAGATTGATTCTTCACATCTGCTTGGGAATCTTGAAAAACTACTCATGGCCCATGCACCTTCGGGTTCCGAGGAGGAAATGGACCGCCTGGTTATGGATATGGTCGGTGAGGCTGGCGCGGCCGTCTGGCAGGACGCCGCCGATAGTATTATCATTCATATCCGCGGAGCCGGCAACGGTGCGCCGATTGCCGTTACGGCCCACAAGGACGAGATAGCCATGATCGTCCAGCGGATGGAGGGAGAGGGGCGTCTGCGAGTACAACCAGTTGGGGGTTTGTGGCCCTGGGCCCTAGGCGAGGGTGCGGTGGAAATTATGGGTGACCAGGAGTTGATCCCCGGCGTGCTCTCAGCTGGCTCAAAGCACACTACTTCAGGGCCGGTTGCCCAACTCAAGGAGGGGAGGGCATTGCAGTGGGCTGATGTGTGGGTCGAGACCAAACTCGATTCTGGAACCCTGAAAGAGAAGGGCGTGCGGATTGGCAGTAAGCTGGTCACGGCCCGGGTTCGAAAAAAACCCTGGTATATGGGCGAATATATCTGTGGCTACAACCTGGACTGCCGCGGCGGCGTAGCCATTTTGATAGAGACCGCTCTGCACCTGGCACGGGATCGACCGCCCCAGGATGTGTATCTCGTCGCCACTTCAGAAGAAGAAATCGGCGCTCACGGTGCCGTTTATTCAGTCGGACAATTGCCGGCGGAAACCGTCATTGCTCTGGACGTTGTGCCGGTGAGTGACGAGTACCAGACGCACAACAGCGGCAATCCAATTCTGGGTTGTAAAGATGGGCGTGGAGTCTATAATCAAGGCGAGGTCAAGCACCTGGAAAAGCTCTCTGCAGAGCTGGATTTCGAGGTGCAGAGAGCAGTGCTCAGCGGCTATGGCAGCGATGCCAGCATCGCCAAGAGTGCGGGGGCGGCGGCCCGTTCCATTCTTCTGGGCTATCCGGGAGAAAATACCCACGGGTACGAGATTTGTGCCGTCGACGGCATTATCAATAGTGCCCGTTTGCTATTAGCCTATCTCCAGCGGCCAGTAAGGTGAAATATCAGTAGGCGCGCTGGACCAAAAATTCCAGCATTTCTCCAAGGATGTCTCGGGCCGGATTGTGCTGAATGGCGTCGAGATAATTCTGACTTTCTGTCGCTTTCTGTCGGCAGACCTGTCCGGCATATTCCATACAACCATAGCGGTCGACCAGCTCGATGACCCACTCGATTTCTTCCGGTGTATTATACTGGCGTTCACGATGCAGAATAGTCAGTATTTCCAGGCGTTCTTTCTGCGAGCATTTGCGCAGCAGGTCGATAATGATGAGTGTGCGTTTGCCCTCGGCAATATCCCCGCCGCGCTCTTTTCCATAGGCCCCTGAAGTTACTCCCGGGGCGACTTCGGCATCCTGGTCTGAGGTAGTCAGATTGAGCAAGTCATCGCGGATTTGGAAGGCGACTGCCATGGCCTCGCCAAAATTCCCCAGAGTTTGGCATTCTTCTGTCCCTGCTCCGGCAATGATAGCGCCTGCAGTGCAGAGTCCCCGACCCGAGTACCAGCCGGTCTTTTTGTGCAGCATGGTCATGAATTCCTCTTCCGTGGGTATGTAGTGCTGCCGGATCCAGCCCACATCGTAGGCCTGACCCTCAAAGGTCTCTCGCGATCCCGCGATCATTTCCTGGATTAGATCCAGAGTTTTTTCGCAGCCCAGTAAGTCGCGGTTGGCCGCCAGCATTTCAAAGACCTTGGCGTAGAGTGCGTCTCCAATATTGACGCTCAGAGGAATGCCGTGCAATTTGTGGATACAAGGTTTGCCGCGCCTCACTTCGGAATCGTCCTCGATATCATCGTGGAGCAGAGCAAAGGATTGGAACATCTCAAAGGCGGCTGCAGTGCGCACTGCCTGGTTGATATCGCCTCCCATAACCTCGCATGAGAGCAGCACCAGGGCTGGACGAAAGCGCTTGCCGCCGCGCTCGGGATAATCCCGCATGGGCAGGTACATGTACTCTTTGGGTTCCTGCACTGGTAAAAAGGAAAACAACTCTCGTTCAATTATGGGGATATATCGTTCCAGGAAAGCCCGCAGATTCGGTGTGACCATCGACATATTTATCCTTTCTGCAATGCGCTGATAATTTGTCTGTCTTGAATGATCAGCAATTCGTCCATCTGGAGCAAGCAGGACAAAGAAAGGCCAATCATCAAGTGATGATTGGCCTTTCTGAAAGTGGCGTTGAGCTATTCAGCTATTATCGGATATCCGCAGGCGGTTGAGGGCACGGCTCAGAGCTGCTTGAGCTCGCACTTTATCGGTCTCACCTTCTGATCTGAGGTGTTCCAGGGCCCGCTCGCGGGCAGCCTGAGCTCTGACCACGTCGATATGTTCGCCAAACTCGGCGGTTTCGGCCAGTACGGTGACGCGATCTTGCTGAACCTCTACAAAACCGCCGCTGGTCGCCACCTGTCTGGAAGTGCCTCCTTCCTCCGCGAAGGAAAGATGGCCGATTTGCAGGCTGCTCAATAATGGCACATGTCCGGATAGGACTCCGAAACTGCCCTCGCTTCCCGGGACCTGCAGGTGTTCCACCACCCCGGAGTAGAAGGTTTTCTCAGGCGTTACAATTTCGAGTTGGAATCCCGGCATCTATCTGCTCTCTCTATAAGGTCTTGGCTTTTTCGACCGCCTGCTCAATGGTACCCACCATGTAAAAGGCCTGTTCTGCCAGGTCATCGTATTCGCCCTCGACCAATCCTTTGAAACTTCTGACTGTGTCATCGATGCGAACATATTCGCCGGGAATGCCGGTGAAGCCTTCACCGACGGTAAAAGGTTGGGTCAGAAAGAGCTGGATTCGACGGGCCCGAGCGACTACTACTTTATCCTCGTCGGATAGTTCATCGATGCCCAGAATGGCAATGATTTCGCGCAAATCGCGGTAGCGCTGGAGAATTTCCTGGACCTGGAGAGCCACCTGGTAGTGTTCGTCGCCAACGACGCGCGGATCTAGAATACGCGAACTGGAGGAGAGCGGATCAACCGCTGGATAGAGACCCTGGTCCGCCAGTGAGCGCTCCAGCACAATGCGGCCGTCCAGATGGCTGAAGGCAGTGACTACACCCGGATCGGTGTAGTCGTCGGCGGGCACGTAAATGGCCTGTACCGAAGTAATCGAGCCGTTCTTAGTCGTGGTGATGCGTTCTTGCAGAGCACCCATTTCCGTCGCCAGAGTTGGCTGGTAACCCACGGCCGAGGGCATGCGTCCTAAAAGAGCCGAAACCTCAGCGCCTGCGAGGATGAAACGAAAAATATTATCGACGAAAAAGAGCACGTCCTGGCCGGCTTCTTCGCGAAAATACTCGGCGATGGTCAAACCGGTCAGGGCAATGCGTTGCCGTGCACCGGGCGGTTCGTTCATTTGCCCGAAGACCATGGCGGTTTTGTCGATTACTCCGGAGTCCGTGAGCTCGTGCAGCAGGTCATTGCCTTCGCGAGTGCGTTCCCCCACCCCGGCAAAAACCGAGAAGCCGCCATGACCGGAAGCCACGTTATTGATCAATTCGGTGAGGATAACGGTTTTGCCGACGCCGGCGCCGCCGAATAAGCCCAATTTGCCGCCGCGCGCAAAGGGGCATATCAAGTCCATAACTTTGATACCGGTTTCCAGTACCTGATCCGAGGTGACCTGGTCTTCGTGAGGCGGGGCTTCGCGGTGCAGGGGCAACCTTGGGACATCGCCCGAGATGTCGCCCTTGCCGTCGATGGGGTCCCCGATAACATTGAGCAGGCGCCCCAGAACCTCTTCGCCAACCGGTACCTGGATGGGGGCACCGGTATCAACTACCCGGGCGCCGCGGACCAGGCCATCGGTGGAATCCATGGCGACGCAACGCACCAGCTGTTCTCCGAGGTGCTGCTGTACTTCGAGCACTAGCCGGTCCTCTCCTTCGCGTCCTTCGGAAGATACCTCGAGGGCATTGTAAATGGCGGGCAACTCATCGTCGCCAAAGGCTACGTCGACGACGACACCAACAATCTCTTTAACGGTTCCTTCGTTCATAAGTTTTACCTCGAGTCTCGAAGTTCAGAATTTCCAAGGCAGGCGAGGAGCGCTCTGCCGCGCGGCACTAGGACACTGCCTCGGCGCCACCGATAATATCCATGAGTTCCAGAGTAATGGCCGACTGTCGTTCCCTATTCATTTCCTGGGTGAGGTCATCTATCAGATCGCCGGCGTTTTTGGTGGCATTGTCCATGGCCTGCATTCGAGCCGCCTGCTCGCCCGCATTGGATTCCAGCAGCGAACGCCAGATTTGAAAGTTGACATGACGAGGTACCAGGGCTTCGAGCAGACGATCGGGGGCCGGCTCGAAAACGTAGTCCGCGCGCCGCTCTTCTCGCTGCTGTTCCTGGGGTACAATAGGCAATAATTGAGCAACCACAGGAACCTGCTGGGCAACGGATTTGAATTCGCTATAAACCAGCAATACTCGATCTACATCGCCTGTGAGAAAGCGGCTCGTCAGATCCCCAGCAATGGCCACGGCTTGAGTGAAAGCCAATTCGCGAAATACGTCGATATGTTCGCCGATGAGGTCAAAATCCCGGTTGCGGAAAAAATCGCGTCCTTTGCGCCCTATGGCCACCATCTGGATCTTTTGGCTATCGTACAGGGACAGCTCGTTTAGCACCCGGCGGCAAATATTGGCATTGAAGCCGCCGCAAAGTCCGCGGTCGGCCGTTACGACGGCGATGGCCACGCGTTCGACCGGGCGTTCGCTCAGCAAGGGATGACCACCATCTTCTATATTGCCGCTGAGCCGCTGCAGAACTCTGTCCAGATGCTGTGCATAGGGACGGGCTGCGGTAATGCCTTCCTGGGCCCGGCGCATCCTGGCTGCCGCTACCATCTGCATGGCATTGGTCACCCGCTGGATATTTTTGACGCTGGCGACTCGATTTCTAAGCTGGCGTAGTGTAGCCACCTATAACTCCTCGAAGATCATGCTGAGGCTCTGAAGTTGCTCTTGAACTTCTCGATGGCCTCATCCAGGGTGGCCTTGGCCTCGTCACTCAATTGTTGTGACTGGTTGATATCTGCTAGAGTATCTTCATGGTGCTCGTGCATGTAGGCTAGCAGTTCGCTTTCGAAGCGACGGACATCGGCCGTGGGCAAATCGTCTATCAAGGTAGCGGCGTGGAGCGCTACTACCTCTTCACCCAGCGACAAGGTGCTGAACTGGCCCTGCTTGAGAGCTTCTGTCAATTTTTCGCCGCGGTTGAGCAGGTTTCGGGTGGTGGCATCCAGGTCGGACGAGCCAAACTGGGCAAAGGCCTGGACCTCGTGGTAGCGCGACAGATCGCCTTTGAGAGTCTTGGACACGGCACCCATAGCTTTGGTCTTGGCGGCACTGACGCGAGAAACCGAGGCGCCAACATCCATGGCTGGCCGCACACCGGAGAAGAATAATTCCGGTTTGAGCAGGATCTGGCCGTCGGTAATTGAAATCACGTTAGTGGGAACGAAGGTAGAAACATCTCCTTCCAGGATTTCGATGACCGGCAGGGCTGTCAGGGAGCCCGCACCCAGGTCGTCGCTGAGCTTGCAGGCGCGTTCCAAAAGGCGGGAATGCAGATAGAAAACGTCGCCTGGATAGGCCTCGCGTCCAGGTGGGCGGCGCAAAACCAGCGACATCTCGCGATAGGCCCAGGCCTGCTTGGAAAGATCGTCGTAAACGACGAGTGCGTGTCCGCCCTTATCGCGGAAGTATTCGCCCATTGAGCAACCGGAGTAGGGCGCCATAAACTGCAGCGGCGCCGGATC
>CAXFTV010000373.1:0-4287 GCA_964005845.1 uncultured bacterium | reverse complement strand
GCGGGCCTGGGAAAGCGGATTCACCGAGGTGCCAGAGCGCCTCACCCAGGGGGAAAGACGCGCCTGGCTCGACGGCCTTCAGGGCGTGGCCCTGAGCTCCGATGCCTTTTTTCCCTTCCGCGACAATATCGACCGGGCCTGCCGCAGCGGCGTCGAATTCGTAGTGCAGGCCGGCGGCTCGGTCCAGGACGACGAGGTCATCGCCGCCGCCGACGAATACAATATGCTCATGATCAACTCGGGGATTCGCCTGTTCCACCACTGAGCGAGACGACGAAATGACACCATATTACAACGCGTGGAAGACGGCGCATTACACAATTGGTGCCAGCCAGCCCCCATCCACCGGCAACGCGGTCCCCGTGATCCACTCGGCATCGTCCGAGGCAAAAAACACGCAGGCCCGGCCGATATCTCGGGGCAGGCCAAAACGCGGCAGCGGCGTCTGTTGGCGCGCTGCCTCTATCTGTTCCTCGCTCAGATAGTCCTGAACTGGCGTTTCGATATACCCCGGACAGATGGCATTGACCGTAATCCCCCTGGCGGCCACCTCCACGGCGGTATCGCGAGTCAAATTGACTACCCCGGCTTTGGCCGCTGCATAGGGCGGCCCTCCGCCACCGCGAAAAGCGTGTACCGAGGCAATATTGATAATCCGACCAGACCCGGACTTAGCAATATGAGGCAGGGCAAACTTGGTAGATAGGAACAATCCCTTCAAATTGACGTCCATGACCCGATCCCAGTCCGCGACCGCCAGTTCCTGGCTGTCGCCGGGAATGTAGATGCCGGCATTGTTGACCAGGATGTCCAGACCGCCGAGATGTTCGACTCCGCGATCGACTAAATTGCGTACCGAGGCTTCGTCTCCCATATCCACCTGGACGAAAAATCCCTCTCCCCCTTCTCTTTCGATCTCGGCAAGCGTGGGCGAGTACACGTCTTGGTCGTGGTACTTGCCGCGCTTGGGTTCCTCCCGGATATCGGCAACTACGACCCGGGCGCCTTCGCGGGCAAATTCCAGACATACTCCTCGCCCAATTCCCGAACTCCCTCCCGTCACTATGGCAGTGCGATTCTGCAAGCGCATATTTTTTCTCCCATTCGTACATTTGTGGAACCTGCACAACAGCCAGAAGTCTCTGAGAATAAACCCGCCTGAAATACAGGTGTCAACAAGGAGTATCCACGTTGCCTATAATCCGCCTCTTTCTATATTTTAGTTTTCCTCTTTTTTTTAGCACCAACCTGGCCGCGGAGGTAGATAAAACCGCGCCTCCGCACCCTGCTCGTCCCGCAGAGAGTATTATCGCCCAGATTCAGCAAGCCAGGGCAAACAAGGACAGTCTGTTGCGCCACGATCCGCATTCCCCCATTCCCGCAGATCTGCGGAGCACTTTTAAAGGGCTGGACTACTTCCCCATCGACCTCCAATTCTTCCTCATAGGCGATCTCCACATCTACGGCAGGCGCCGCCAGATTCAGGTCCCTGCTACGGACGGAGATTTTATGCCCATGGAAAGATTTGGCCGCTTTGTTGCCCACCTAGGGGAAAAACCATTCTGGCTGGAGGTCTATCGCAGCCTTGAAGACAACTCTCTAACCATCCTTTTTACAGATAAAACAAACGGAAAGGAAACCTATTCTGGAGGCCGTTACACCCACCTATCGAACCTTGGGAATGGCCAATATCTACTTGATTTCAATGAGTCTTACAATCCCTATTGCGCCTATAATGCAGACTATATATGCCCTATGCCACCAGCACAAAACCGCCTGCCCCTGGCCATTCGAGCCGGCGAAAAAGCTTTTGGCGCAGATCTTGCTCATTAAACCTCTGGTATATATTATTGATATAGATGAAGGGCAAACGCGCTATAATATTTTTCGACCCACGAGTAGGGATTCAACAACTCCCTTTCGATTCCGCTCCACTCTGTACCAGCTCAGGAGGCTTTGTCTATGTCTAAATCCATGTTTGAAAGGACCATCGACTTTAAAATGGAGGAAACGGAAAATTCCTACGCGGCCTGCCGCGCCCTTTCGATAAGGGCCCGGGATATCAACAGCAAAAATAAGCAGTATGCTATAGACGCGGAAACGGAATCCGCTCCCAATCCCACGGCGCTGGCTCTGACGGATTATTCAATTGGCCGCATCGTCCTCGCCGAGGAGACCGAAAACGACTCCTGATCCCCACCCCAATGCCTTCTAATTATTGTCTAAAGGCGGGCCGCTCGATCGCGGGTCGGCCCGGAAAGCCAGAAACTTGAAGCGCTTTATTTTTCTATTCTTTCTCGGATCCCTGATGATAGCCGCTGGCCAGATCGCCCTGAGCCTCGCGTTGCACCCCCATCACCAGGCCTCGTTCCACCTGGTGCTCCAGGGCGGACTGGCTCTGGTGCTGGGCACATTCATCGTCGCCTTCGGCATGCTGGGTCTGGCCGGAAACTACGAGCGGGTCGCCGCTCGCCTGCATCTGCTACTGAGCACCAAACAATTGACAGACAATCTGGATATTGTAGTCCAGACCGGCGCCGATCTGGAGCGAAAAAACCGCGGTTTCTGGAAAGCCTACTACAAATCCGCTCTCGGCCTTTGTCTCTTTATGGGCGGCATTCTGGGCATCACCACTATCCTGCTCAAAAGCAGCTTCATCTCCTATCTGTTCGGCCTGGGCATGGCCATCACTTTTTTTGGCCTCCTGGCCGCAGCTCTCAGCTTTGGGGCTCTGCACCGCATGCGGCGCACCCACCTCGTCCTAGAGGACTCTGCTGCTGCTCTCGGCGAACAGCCCGACATCGCGGACGAAACCCCGGTCCCCGAGGGGCTGCAGAGGTCGCCTCGGTTGGTCCTGCTGCGCGACTACCGGGCCGGCGACCGCCAGGCGCGATTCCGGCGCCCCCCCTCACAACTTAGCGTAAAACGCTATTAATAGAGAATTAACATCCTCAAGTGGAACCCCCAACCCGAGGCGGGGAAAATCTCACTTGCCAGTCGCTCCCTTACTGCTCTATATTTCTCTAGGCTAGAAATAATTTCCTCTTTTACGGAAATTATTTCCTTATACTTTCTTCTCAAATCCGACCTAAGTTACTGCCGGGCCCTTTAATCCGGACACCCCATTCCACCCCTGGTACCCTGTGGATCAGGCCTTTTTTTCCCCTTTATTTGCACAGTAGGAGTAAACTTCCTCCGTTGGGTACCTTTTTTGCTCTGACTGAAATGACTTTTGCAGACGACATACCTGAAATTCTCAAAATCCGGACGGCCCATGAAAACCCTGGAAAAACAACCTGAACGCCGAGAGGCCAATACCTTGTGGACGCAACTCGAAGCCGTGTGTGCGGAGGCCATGCGCCTGTCGCGGCATGTTGGGAGCCGCCTACAACAGGGTGCCGGTTCCCATGAGCTGGTTCCGCTTCTGCGCCGTGAGGCGAAATTGGCCGACCAGCTTCACAAGGGCATCCGGCAGTTCAATCAGCGCCCCGACTCAAAGGCGATGATTGCGGACGAGAATTTGATCTTGCAGATGAAGAATCTCCTTGCCATGGAACAAAAAAACTACCGTTTGCTATCCCGCAAAGGGGTCCGGCTCAATGCCCCTCGCTACAAGCGCTGATGAGATTGCCACTAAACCAATAATGTCGATATGAGTTCACCGAACCGTCTTCCCGAACACACCCTGGAACTTGGCAAATCTGCTGGCCAACTTGAAGAGGCCTTCACAGATTCCTATATCCTGTTCAACGAGACGACTCGCAAGTACATGGAGGCGTATAAGCAACTCGAGGAACAGTTCGAATATCTTAATGTCAAACTGGAAGAAACCAATGAGGACCTGCGCCAGAGCCTAGAAGAGAAAGACCGCGTCAGCAACCACCTCAACAACATCCTCGAAAGCATGAGCGGAGGCGTGCTAGTGGTCAATCTGGAAGGAAATATTACTATCTTCAACCGCGCGGCAGAAGCCATTACTGGCCTCTCCCACGAAGAAGTGGTCGATCGCCCCTACGAGGACTTCATCGGACACTTCGGCAGCCTGGAAACTTCTGCTCTCCACACGCTGAAATCCGGCGTCGGCCTATCCAACCAGGAAAAAGAGCTCAAGCGCACTGATGGGCACGCTATTCCCCTGGGTTTCAGTACCTCTCTCGTACGCGATACCGAGGGCAATGTACTGGGAGCAGTGGAAGTTTTCAACGATTTAACCGAGGTAAAACAGCTCGAAACCGAACTACAGCGGGTACACACTCTCGCCGCCCTGGGCGAAATGGCCGCCACCGT
>CAXFTV010000372.1:0-10710 GCA_964005845.1 uncultured bacterium | reverse complement strand
TATGGCGCGCTCGCGATCGTATGAAGCTTCCATGCCCCGCCGCAAGTCCTCCAATTGCTCCTCGATGGCGCTCGACGCTGTGTCAACGGGCTCCGCCCTGGTCCCCCTGGTGAGGGCGCACCCCGCCCATCCAAACGCGAGGATTGGAAGCAGTATAAAAACATGATGGTGGCTGTACCTGGTCATATCTTTTCTGCCCGGCTATTATTTAAAGAGGAGGGAGGCACTAAATCCAATATAAGATAAATATCCATTTTATGCAGGGCCAGAGCAGGTGTCTCGAACGCCCCCGTCCACACCTTTTCTCAGGTCTGGGCACCGCTCTCCGCGTTGCTCATTTGCTCTCTGCCCGGTATATCAGATCCCCCGGCGGACTGATGGCAAATTCTTCGCAGCGATCCGCATAGAGGGCCGAGGGGCCATCCTTGGGACTGATTGTCAGGGCCCTTTCGAAGAGCTCCCTAGCGCCAGTGAAATTATAGGCCTCGTAGGCTTCCATGCCCTGTGCATAGAGCCCGAGCGTCTCTTCCATTTCCGGACTCAGCGCCCCTTTGCGGTCCAGGACCTCGTAGGCGGTAACCGGCTCTTCTTTGCCCATCACCTGGAGCAAATCCAGTTTGCGGCCCTCGACCTGATCTTTGACCTGTTCGTAGATCTGGTCGTTGATCATGATGTTGGTGCCGTAGATCTTCTGGCCGCTCTCAAAGCGCGCTGCCAGATTGACCGTATCGCCCATCATGGTGTAGTCAGTGCGCGTCCTGGACCCCATATTGCCTACGACCATTGGACCGGCGGTAATGCCCATGCGCACCTGGGCAAAGAGACGACCCTGAGCTTCCCATTCGTCGCGCAGCTCTTCCAGGCGGGGCGGCAAGCCCTGCACCTTCCAGCGCTGGCGCAATTCCACCAGCTTGTGCTGCTGGTCGATACAGGACATACAAGCGCGCACGGCGTGATCTTCGTAAAAGATCGGCGCGCCGAAAAACGCCACGATCGCATCCCCTTCGAATTTGTCGATGGTGCCGCCGTATTCTTCGATAACATCGCACATATCACTCAGATATTCGTTGATGAAGTTTACCAGTTGGACCGGATCGAGACGCTCGGAAATGGTGGAAAAACTGGCGATGTCCGAGAAGAAAGCGGTCATCACCCGCTCCTGCCCCCCCAGCTGGTTGATCATGTCCGGGTTGCGCACAATCTGGTCCACCACGACCGGCGACAAAAAGTGCCCGAAAGCTCCCTGGACAAAGTCTTTTTCTTTTTCCTCCATGACATAACCATAAATGGTCAGCGCCAGGTAGCCGATAGTCAACGTCAACATTGGGCCGATCATTTCTACCCAGATATCCAGGTGGAAAAAAGCGAAAAAGGAGATGAACGTGTAGATCAGCACGACGGCCAGAACTAGGGCGGCGCCGTGCAGGACCCTGAGTCGCGGCACGATCAGCGAGATCAGCAGTCCCAGTCCCAGGATTATGACCCAGTCCAGCCAGAGCGGCACATTGTGGATATATCTTCCCTGCAGAATGGTGTTGAGCACGTTGGGATAAATGCCCACCATAGGATAACTGCCCTGGAAGGGCGTAACACTCAAATCGCTGGTGCCATCGGCTGTAAGACCGTAAAACAGGATCTTGTCTTTTAGCTCGTCCGGGGTCAGCAGCCGTCCTTCGTACTCGATATAGGGATAGAAAAAGAGCGGCCGCATCTCGTCGGGCACCTGTGCATCGACCAGAATGGAGCGGATATAGTACTCGCACTGGGCGATGTCGCTCGGAGCATAATCCGGCAGCTCCTTTTGCAATTCCTCCAGGCTGATGGCGGGATTTTGCACCAGCAAATCAGCGACGCGGTTGTTGCGCTTGATCTGGTCGAAGAGATCCAGCTGGTTGGCGTGCGCCTCCACCCCCCTGGCGCTCCAGAACGACGCGGCCGTGAGACTTTGATCCTGCAGGATAGCCTGTTCCATGCCACTGGCCTGGACCCAGGTACCCAGCGCTTTGATGTTGGCCTTCTGGTCGGTGAAACCAGCCCCGACCAGGGCCGCGGGCAAACCCCGAAGATTTTTTCTCAGCTCGGGATCGGCGGCCACCAGATTTTTGATCTGCTTGAAAAGATCCTGCTTGTGCTGGCGCTGGGCGGTCCAGCGCAGACCGATGTGCGGGTAGTGCACGAAGGTCTCGTCCCACTTGCCCGCCCAGTTGACATTCATGTTGCCGTATTGATCGATCGGAATTTCGATGTCCCGAATCTGGCCTGGTGCAATCTGCGCCCCGGGCAGTTTGACGTACTCGCCCGGCCACACCTCGACGGTATTTATCGGGACCTGCAGAAAATCGCTGACCATCAGCAGGGCAATCGAGGGAAAGACGATGTCTTCGTACTGGTAGACCAATGGGTAGCGGCGGCGGGCGCCGTCCACGTCGGGCACGGTCTGGGCGTAGGCAAAACCGCGGGTGGCATCGCGCAGCAACTTCAGCGGCGGATCGAAATCGAAGCCCCGCCATATTGAACTGGTACTCGGATCCACCATAAGCCGCGGCGAGTGCTGCCGGATCACCTCCAGGGCGGCGTCCTTGTCCGCTGTCCGCTCGACCATTTTGGTCTGCAATTGGGCCGCAGTCAGTTCATCGTAAGAAACGACGATAGTCTGGGCCAGGAAGACATTTTCGGCCCGCTCGATGGTCTGGCGGAACAACTCGTCGTGATCGGCACTTTCGAAGAGCCGATTGATTGAATCGGCGTCGATGGCGCCGAGTTGCTGGACCTGCGCTTCCGAGACCAGTTTGGTAATGGGTTCGATGAAGTAAACGTCGAAGCCCACCATGCTCGCATCGTAGCGGTCGAGGATTTGGACCACCTCGGTGTATTTGTCGCGCGTCCAGTCCTGGTAACGCCCTTCTTCGCCAACGCTGAGGTTGTTAATATCGATGGTACCCAGCCGCGGGTCCATGGGCAGCAGGCCAAACAGGTTGTTGCGGATATTAAAACGCCAGTCGTAGGTTACCAGCTCGGCGCGGTCGTAGACCTCGGTAAAGGTGAAGAGCAGAACCAGCAGGCCGACCAGAGGTCCGAGGTAGAGCTGGAGGAAGTGGTCCTTTGAAGCTTTATCACTGGCCATAATACCTCTATCTAGTTTGCTATGATGGGGATAAATCTCCTGTAAATATATAAAAAAATGGAAGGCCGGGGAGTATCAGCTCCCGACCTTCCATTCAAAGCGAGTGATTTTGCCGCCGCGACAGCTCTAATTGCCCCCGGCCAGCGCCTCGAGGGCCGCCTGGGCTTTGCCCGCCTCAGCGCTTTTGGAGTGATCCTTGACGACCTGGTTGTAGTAGTTTTTGGCCTCGTTGATATTGCCCAGCTTTTCGTAGCACTGGCCCACAAAGTACTTCATTTTGGGCACGTCTTCGCCCTTGGGATCGGCGGCAATATTCTCCTTGAGGGCATCGATGGCATTTCTGAGCTTGTCCTGGGTCGGGTAGCGCTTGCCCCCCTTATAGTAGAGTTTGTCCAGCAGGTCGACCTTGGCCTCGGTACCGCGCACACCGGCCACGGTGACCGTTTCCTGCAGTTTGAGCTCTTTCTTTTTGACCACGTCGTCGACCTGCCCCCAGATGGTATTAAGCCAGGCCTCGTCGTCGGCACCAAGCATACCCTTGCTGGTATCGAGCGCGGTCTTGGCGGTCTTGGCGGTCTTGGCCGGGGCGGCGGTCTTGGCCGGGGCGGCGGTCTTGGCCTTTTCTTTCTTGACCTCGCTTTTGTTTTCTTTGGCCCCAACCAGAGCAAATCCCAAAAACAGGGCCGTCATTGCCAGATATAAAAACTTTATCCCTTTCATGATCTTTCCCTCCTCCTGGGGATAGAAAAAATTTGGGTAAAAGTATAATATTGCAAAACTGCTGGCACTGCAACATGATCTAGATCACATTGAACAAAAAAAACCAGCTGAAATAAGAAACGCCCCCCCCATCCGAAAGTTCCGCCTTTCGAATTCAAACCAAACTATTGTTTTCCCAGCATGTCCAGCATCCCCTCGTAGCGGCTGTCCATCTCGATAACCTGCTGGTAGAGCAGCGATGCCTCGTTCAGACGGCCCTGCAGGAAGCGCACAATCGCCATATTGAGGCGAATCCCCGCATCCCTGGGCCGCAAGGCCTCGGCCCGTTCGAAAGCCCGGTAGGCGTCTTCGTAGTGGCCCTGACGGGTCAGGATCACGCCCCGGGTATTGTGCGCATGGCCTTCATTTGGATTTGCCTTCAGAATTTTATCGAGGCGTTCCAGGGCTTTGCCCAGTTTGTCCTGCTGCAGATAGGACCTGGCCATCTGGTAATTTTCCTCGATCGATTCCACATCTGCCAAAAAGTCGAGCAGGCCTTCGTAGGCGGGATCCTGATCTATGACCCGCTGGTAGATCACATCGGCTTTTTTGTGGTCGCCCTTGAGGTAGTGAACGAGGGCGATATTGAGTTGGAATCCGAGTTGTTCGGGCGCCTCATCGACGGCCTTCTCATAGAGCATCAGAGCATCGTCGTAACGGTGCTTGCGGGCCATAATTACGCCCTTGGCATTGAGCGCGTCGACGTACCTGGGATCGGCTTCCAGGGCCAACTCGAATTGCTCCAGGGCCTGGTCCAGGCCCAGCTGGCGCAAATAGCCGACGCCGACCTCGTAGTATTCCTGCGCTTCGCCGACGGTGCCGAGAAAATCGAAAAGTTCGCCGTAGTTATCATCCAGGGCCACCACCTCGTCGAAGAGCTGGTCGGCAGTCTCGCGCTCGCCCATGAGATAATAGGTCAGCGCGATATTCATACGGACGCCATTGTCGTCGTGCAGACGCAGGGATAGGCGGTAGCTTTCCAGGGCCTCCTGGTAGCGCCCCTGGCGGGTCAGAACTACCCCCCTGGCATTGAGTGCATCGGGGTATTCGGGTTGCATCTGCAGGGCCTTATCCAGCATCCCCATGGCTTTTTCCAGATGATCGAGGTTCAGGTATTTAAACGCAGCTTCATAGGCGCCTTCAGGGCTATCCACGGCGGTGGAAGAACCCATGGCGATCCGATCTACCTTCTCTTCGTAAAGTTGCACGTCCACGCTCAGCAGACTGTCCAGGCCGGTTTCCGGCGGCAACTCGATCGAGATGGTCGGCAACACCGCTGGCTTGTAGATCTGCAAATACTTCTGGACCGAGACTTCCTCGATCAGGTTGTCGACTTTGAGTCTTTTATATTCGCGTACCCCTTTGCCCCATGCGGTGGCAAAGCTATCACCGAACAAGGTAGTTTCTACCGGGATCCATACCCGTTCCTGCCACTCGACGTATTCGGCGGGATCAAAGTGGTCCACAGCACGGTCCGGCCTTATACCGCTGTCGAACATCAGGTAGATGTGCCCATTGCCCGGATCGTTGGCCTCCAGAAAGGCGGTGCGGATGTCGAGATTTTCAAGCAGCGAGGCGTAGAGTACGGTCAGATCGTCGCAGTCTCCGATCTTGGTTTTCTCATCCTTGGATTTTTCCAGCAACTCGCTGGGATACTGCACCGTATCGAAGATGGTCTTGTCCTCCGATATGCTGGCGAAGGGGGTTTTCGCATCCCTCTGGTATTTAAGTCCGTAGGCTCCCATAGCATCGAAAAGCAGGGTGGCTTTGCCGATATTGGAGCGATTGAATTTATTGGTCAGCACCTCGTCGTGGCGCTGCACCAGACCGCGGGCCATGCTGGCCACGGCCATGTCCTCGGGGGTGACAAAGGTGGCGGCCATGCCTTCTTTGTTCCAGCTCAGCTTGCCCTTGCCGGCCACGTAGACCCGATCCAGCTGTTTCTCCACTACCTGCTCCTGGCGATTGAGCGAGTAGCTCACCTGGACCACCGGCTGGACAAAATTGTCATAAGCGGCCTCGGGCTGGTTGAACAGAGCCTGGTCGAAGGTGACTTTGAAGCTGTACTGTTCGGTGCTCTGCGGCGGCAGCACGACTTCTTCCTGGTGCGGCACGCTCATGACTTTGGGCAGCATCAGACTGACCGTGGCCGCGATAGGATCCTGGGAAGAATTGCTGATGTTGACGTGGAAGAATTCATTCTCCTGGTAGTGCTGGTAAAGCGAGCGAAAAATCGGACTGGGACGAATGAGGGCGTCCTTGATGGAGACGACCCGGGGATTGTAGGCCAGCACCGCCGAGAAATAGTGGGTCGGCGGCAGGATCGGATGGCGCTCGTAGGCGTAGTCCAGTTGGGCAAAGCGATACTTGAGGCCGAGACCAAAGGAAAGGGTGCTGGCATCGGCCAGACTTTCGGGAGTTTCCAGCTCGGTTTGCAGACCGGCGCGCAGGGCCATCTGGCCGCGGAACCAGTATTCGCCTCCCAGGTGGAACATATCGAGTCGGTGCCGGAGACGTTCCAGATCCGCCGCCAGAGTGAACCCCTCGATGGGTTTGGCCGCCAGGCCGAGGCGATATTTTGCCAGATAGAGCTTTTCGCTACCGCCGCCCTCGCGTTCGATGAAGGTATCGCCGAAATCCTGGATAGTAGCGCCCAGGCGCAGGCCATAGGGCAAGGGCGCCAGCAGGCCCAGGTCCGCGCCCCAGCCGGAAGCGCTGTAGATATTGGTGCCGTCCAGTGCGACCTCCTGGGCTATGTACTTGCCGGTCACGCCAAAGGCGGTACTTCCCAGATAGGGACGCAGGCGCTGGATATTGTTGCGGTAGCCATAGGCAAAATCGAGTTTGTTCTGGAGGAATTTGAGTTCGGGATCGTCGAAACCGCTGGACAGCCAGTCGACCCCGAGAGCTTGGTTGTCGGAAAGCGGCAGGACATAGCTCAAGTAGTTGCTTTTGAGCCCCAGCCCAAAGCGATCGGCGGGGGAATAATTGATCTCCTGGCGCCGCAGCGCGGCAATGGCGGCGGGGTTCCAGCTGACCGCGGTAGCATCGCTGGCAACGGCGACGAAGGCGCCGCCCATTGCAATGGCACGGGCACCCACCGCTAGCTGCCGGGAGGTTTCGGCCGCGGCATTGCCGCCCATTGCCAGCAAGATGAAGAAAATTAGAATATTTAGAATATACTTGATCATGGTTCGCTAATATCTATTCTCTCGCCGGCGGCGGCGGCGAGTCGCACCTCGCTGCCAGTGCGCGGAAAACGGGCTCTTAGAGTATAGGCAACAGCCCCTTCCGGAGTCCCGAAAATAAGCTCTGGAGCACTGGGGCCGGGCAGGACCTGCTGATAGGCCAGGACCTCGTCGGCGCCATTCAAAAGCCAAACCTGAGTGCCGATAGCATCCCTATTACTGCCCCCATCCTCGGGGCCCTTGCCAATCAACCGCACGCGGATGAATTTTTCTGCCGGCGTTTCGTTGCGGTACAGCTGGTTGCTCAGTCCCACATTGCTGTCCACCGCGTAGAGATCGGGTGAGCCGTTGCCGTCGTAATCGGCCCACCCTGCAGCAATGTGCACGGTGGGAAAAAAACCGGCCAGAAAGGGCAGGGCGTCCGTGGTCGCATTGCGGAAGCTCCCATCGCCATTGTTTTGCAGGAGCACATCGACCTGCAAGCGCTCTACCGTATCGGGCCGATCGCCGCCGCTGACCAGAAAGAGATCGATGTAGCCGTCGCCGTCGTAGTCGGACCAGACCGCGCCGGCACTGAGCCAATTCGCACCGGTGTAGCGCACGCCGGCCGCCGCCGACACGTCCTCGAAGCTGTCGCCGCCGTCGTTGCGATAGAGGGCATTGGCACCGATGTTGGCCAGATAGAGATCCAGGTCGCCGTCGTTGTCATAATCCGCCCAGGAACTCTTCTGACCTACTTCCATATTGGCCATACTGAGCGCACAAAAGACTTCGGTGACGGTGCCGCCGTCGTTGCGCAGCAGGGCGTTTTCCTGCTCGCGGTTGACGATGAACAAATCCAGGTCGCCGTCGTTGTCATAGTCCACCCAGTTGACGTCGTTGGTGTCGCGTTTGTCGTTGAGAATCGCCGGCTCGACGACGCGGGTAAAGGTGGCATCGCCGGCGTTGTTCAGGTAGAGTTCGTTTTCGAAGTAATAGGCCCCCAGATAGACATCCAGATAGCCGTCGTTGTCGTAATCCCCCCAGGCCACCGAGGTTTCGCTGCCGCGCTTCTCGGTATCGATGCCCAGGGCATTGCGGCCCACTTCTGTAAAAATGCCGGCCTCGTTTTCCAGCAGGTAGTCCTGGTCATAAAAATCCGCCACATAGAGATCCAGATCGCCGTCGTTGTCGTAGTCTGCCCAGGCCGCGGCCGTGCTATTGCCCCCATTGGCCAGAAAATGCTCTTGGCCCAGGTGAGCCGCATCCGTCACATTGGCAAAATTGCCCTCGCCCTCGTTGCGCCACAGGGCATTGACCGGCAGGGGCTCGAGTTGAGTACCCCAGTTGGTGACGTAGATATCGAAATCCCCGTCGCCGTCGTAGTCGCCCCAGGCCAGATTGGTGCTGCGCATTGAGTACTGGGCACCGGAGGTTGCGGTGACGTTGCTGAACTGCTCTGCCGCTGCCGAACCAGCCGACGCCAGCAGGACCAAGCACAGGACGTTTTTCATCCACTTCGCTATCATAGTAGCAAACTATCCATAGTTTATCTAACTACTGCCACGATCTTTTCCCTGCGGACCCCACTGGCGTCTACGACGACGATATAGAGCCCGCTGGACACGGCTTCCCGGTCTTCGTCGCGGCCGTCCCACGACAACAGAATGCGTCCCGGGGACATGGGTGTACCGCGTTCGACGACGCGCTCCAGGCGTCCCGCTGCGTTGTAGATTCGCACCGTGACATCCGCCGCTTGCGTGAGTTCAAAAGAGATATCGGTCTCGCTCTTGCCGCCAACCAGCGGCGAGAAAGCGCGCGGCTGGCAATTCAGTTTGCGAATGGCCAAAGCGCCCGCGGGGGTGCTTAGATCCTCGAAAATAGCGTAGATGCCAAGCTCTTCTATCGCAGTGGCAACCTGCTTTTTGCCAACATCCACAGTGCCGCCGATGCGCTCCCAGGTGTCGTTTTCCAGGCGAAAAATGGCCAGTCGGTCGCTCTTTTGCTCACCCAGTTGCGCGGATGTATAGCGCATGGTCAGGGTTACCGGTTTGCTCAGGGTGGCGTCCCCGGCAACGATCTCATAGGCCGCCGAAATTCGCGTCAACTCGACATCCTGGACCGCAACTTTGGCGGCAATTTCTTCTTCTTCGAGCCGGCGGATGCGAATTTCGGCCCCTCCCACGATGGCATTGGGCGGAAAATAGAGTTCGACTTTGCCGCCGGGATTGGAAATCGAGCCCCCACCGGCCACGTTCTCGAGCTGGCTGGCAGTGCGAAAAATCAGGCTGTCGCCCCCCGTGGACAACGATCCCAGGACCTCCCGGCCGATCAGCACCTTGTACTCGCTGAAGGGCTGCAGCCCGCCTCTGGGTGAAAAGCTGATCACGCTGTCGCCCGGGACAAACTGAATTTTCTCCCCCAGAGAAGTCGGATTGGGAACACCGGGTTGGGGACCCGGCCCGAGGAGGCGGTGGAAAAGCTGAAAACCGGACGGATTCTGGCTCGCCACCGGATCGGAAAAAAATAACTGGATGGTCGGCGAGCGGGTTGAAACCCCTTCGGCACCGTCTGCGGGCGTGCTTCTGACCAGGGCGGGCACCCGCGTGGTAAAGTCCCAGACGAAATCGCCCAGTTCCTGCCGCAGGGGCCCACCGACCCGGGCATCGATGCGCACCTGATAGGGGGTGCCGGTGATCAGACCGCCGACCGGACTGAAGCTGAGGGTAGAAGAATCGGCAGCAGAGCTATAGGCCAGCGCCTCGATATCCACCGGTCGTCCCTCCTGCAGCAACTGGATACTGGCTACCTCCCCCGCGGCGATCTTATCAAGTGGATTGTCGAAGACTGCTCTAATGATGGATTTAGCGGTCGGCACTCCGGTGGCGCCGGCGGGTGGATCTAGCTGCACAACTTGGGGAACGGCGGTCTGGAACGTGCTGCTGATCGTCTGACCACCCCCCAAAGGACCACTCACCACCGGCGCTATCTGCACCGTGTAGATGCTGCCCACCTGCCACTCGGCGGCCGGGGCCAGGCCATACTTATTGGGGGCCAGAGGAACCGGATCATTGGGGCGCAGGGGAACCGGTACGCCCTCGCGCAAAAGCACGAAGTTGTCCGCAATGGCCTGCGCCGAATCGATGGGTGCCGTAAAGACGACTACCACCTGATCCAGCGACGCCGTGCTCACACCCTGGTCCTGGTCTTCCGGAACGATCGAAGAAAGCCGGGGAATAGCCGTAGTGAAGGGCCAGATGTAGTCATCGGCACGCAGAGGCCCCCCCAGGGCCGCCGCCAGCCGCACATAGTAGGAAGAACCGGCCAAAAGATCCGCTTCAGGGAAAAAGGTCACCGAGAAATCCGACGGATCATAGCTCGGATCCGAGATTGCGACAGCCTGCCCTTCCAGCAATAATTGTATATTGAGCAGAGAGACCGCCTCAGCATCCACCGCATCGTCGAATACAACGCGAATCTGACTCGCCAATGTAGCGATGTCGGATGCTCCCGCTACCGGGACCTGTTCAAGCACAGAAGGCACCTGCGTCTGAAACTGGCTGCTGATCGTCTGCTCCGTGCCCAGCGGACCGGTAACGCTGGGCGCTATCTGCACCGTATACGTGCTGCCCACCTGCCAACCCACAGCCGGGGCCAGAG
>CAXFTV010000371.1:0-6923 GCA_964005845.1 uncultured bacterium | reverse complement strand
TGGTGCCACAGGCAGTTACTCAGACGGGGCCCTCGACGGTAAAAAAATCGTCGTTGAGGAAGGGGTAGGGGGAAGTTTTCAACTTGGCAGTGACGCCCTGCCCGCAGACCGCATTGAATACGACATCAGCGATATGAGCCTCGGCGGTGGCATTGTCCAGCTACCGGAAGTCAATCTGAGTACCCAGGAGAGCGCGCGCAACGCCATTCGACAAGTAGATGACGCCATTCAGCAGACGACCAAGGAAAGGGGCTTTGTAGGCGCAATGATGAATCGCCTCCAGCACACCCTGAATTCCACCGCCAGCAGCATTGAAAACCTCAAGAATTCCCAATCTACCATTAGGGATGCGGATTTTGCGCTCGAATCTTCCAGGTTGGCGCGCAACGAAATTCTGGCCCAGAGCAGCATGGCGGCCATCGTCAAATCCAAACTGCCAGCCGAATTGATGCTCGACCTATTAAATTAATTGAGCCCTTGGCAGGAAATCACATTCAGGGCAGCAAGCGAAAGATATGTATCGTTCCGCCCCGAGTATCTGGACCGGATAAAATACTGGCGACCCTTTCAGCTACCGCACTTTGCGAAGCAATCAGGTGCTTGAAATAGGTGTGATTCTTCAGATAGTGAAAGTGAGCAGCTGTGCCTTGGGGTGGTAGTTCATCCCGCAGATAACGTCCATACACAGCTTCGGGTAAAACTATATACTCGACCTCCCGGTCCCGCAACTGGCCAGCACTCAACCAGTTCCGGCGAAAAATCCGCCGTGTTTCTGGATCCTCAAGATCGACTTTGTCGCGATAGTACTCGGGCACCACTGGCTGCTGTCGCCAGACTTCCAAATTCACCAGATGGTAGGCCGGCTTCCCGCGCCAGACCGCATCCAGATATTCCTGCGCGGCGAGATTACCGCGATAATAGTTCCTTAAACTCTGGCGCATGGGTTGCAGATCCAACCTGGGACAATAAGGCAGCCAGGTCATGCCCAGCCGCGTTCCCTCCGGCAAATTCTCCTCGATCCAATCAGCAGCCAGGGCACGGGTATCCGGGCGCATCAACTGGCGCCCGTGCCCTACACCCAGGTATACATTGGGCAGAATACAACCCGCCGCCAGCACAAAGGTTAGCCAACCAGGTCTGAAATGTCCTGCTAAACTAAGTACAACGCGAGCTCCACCCAGGGCCAGCAGCGGATAAAAATGCAGCAGATAATGCATACTCTCGCGCGTCCAGCTACCGATGTATGCGAAGCTGGGCACCCAGGCCGCCAGAAAAATCCAATCCAGTGGAGAGCGTCTATACAAGGCCCAACCAATCCCCGCCACGAGGGCCATCCCCCCCAGGTCGTATCCGCTTCCCACGAGGCCCTCTACAATCCACCACCATGGAGTGGTCTGGCCCAAAGTGAAATCCAGGCTGGAAACCTGATAAGTCGCCATGGCCAGATATTTCTCATGGGCCAGGAATAAATAGGGCGAACCGCCAAATAAAGCAATGAATGCCAGACCTATGGCAAGCCATAACTTCCCTGCCAGGACCGTCTTTTGCAGAGATGCCCGAATGGCAATGGCCCGCAGAATATGCCCTGCGACAATGGCCAGAGCGCTAAAAGCGCCGTTGTATTTGGTCGCCACTACCAGACCGGCGGCAATTCCGGCGGCAGCGTAGTCCAACCAATTGCCCCGCTGGTAAATTTTCCAGGAAAAATAGAAGCACAAAAGGGCCAGAAAGGCCATCGTGCTATCGGGCAAGCCCTGATGGGCCTGAACTATAGGAGCGCGGGAAAAGGCCAGGAGCAAGGCGGCTAAAAGCCCGACCCCTGGACCAAAAGCCTGCCGCCCCAGCCGGTAGGTAACGAAAATGGCCAAAGAGCTCAACACCGCACTCAGGCCCCGGCCGATCAGCGCTAAGCGGGCTGGATCGACGTAGGAAACCAGCACCAGAGCATCTAGCTGCCGCTCCATTTCCGGCGCCGCACCCAGCCATGCCGATAGCCACAACAACCCCGCAACCAAATAAGAATAAAAAGCCGGGTAGGTGAATTCAGTAGGTAACAAAGTGCCGGCACGGAAAAAATTCCAGATGCTGGCGGCTACCCCGATTTCATCTACATGCCCATAAAAATCGGGATACCCCTGCCCAATTCCCCACGAGCGCACAGCCAGCCCTCCCAGGAGAATTCCCAACAGGGCAAGAGTGGCCGTTTTTTCTTTCAAATCCCCCCCTCGCGATAGCGGGCATAGCGAAAAATGGTCCAGAGGATTTTGTAGCCAGCGCGGATCGCACCGCTCAGGGTGCCACTGATCTTCGAGGTTCCGATCCGACGACGGTAGCGCACGGGCACCTCGACAACTTGCACGCCAAGACGCGCGGCCTTGACCTGCATCTCCACTGTCCAGCCAAAGTTCCGATCCTGCATTTGCAGCCGCTTTAGGGTCTCAAAGCGTATGGCGCGGAAGGGCCCCAGGTCGGTGTATTTAACCCTAAAAAGCCAATGAATCAAACGAGTTGCCAGGGCATTGCCAAAGCGTGCCTGTGGCAGCAGTGCTCCCTTTTCTCGCTCCCCCAGAGTGCGCGAACCGATAACCAGATCGGCTCTTCCCTGTACTATAGGAGCTGTCAAAGCTTCCATTTCTTCGGGGTAATCGCTGTAATCACCATCGAGGAAAACGACTATTTCGATATTTTTTATAACGCCTATTCCGCTGAGACAGGCCTGGCCATAACCACGCCGTGGTTCCCTGACCAGATTGGCACCCATCTGAACTGCGCGCGCTGCAGTAGCGTCCGTGGAACCGTTGTCAACTACTATAACCTGCTCGACCAGAGACCAGGGAACGGCTTCCAGGACCTTGCCGATAGCGGCTTCTTCATTGTATGCGGGGATAATGACGGCTATGGGTGTGGGCAAAATGGCGAAGGCAAAGGAAAAAACTGCTGTTAAAACAGAGTCCGGCGGAGCAGGCGATTGCTATAGGTGGTCTCTCAACCAGTTTAGCAGTAATTCTCGAGCATTGGAATTACACTGTGGAGCAGCTGGGTCGCATAGTAATCCCACTCCGAAAGCGGCTTCACCAGGTAGAATTCTCAATTCCTTGGGTTCATCGGTCGCCGCGTGCAAATCGCTTGCCACCTGCACCATGCTGAGGGTATCATTGGCGGTCGGAATTAAATTTCTCTCTCCAACTACAAACAAGGTAGAGTGTGGCTGGAAAGGAGTTAAACCATCACCTACCGCAACAGATTTATTATTGTTGCTAATATCCCAAAAACCGGGCGACAACACCACCGCGGTTTTTATCTGCTGGGGGAAGCGGCCCATGCTCATATAGGCGACATTTCCCCCAAATCCGGTGCCGACTACTGCCACTCTGGACCTATCGATTTCGGCACGGGAACCCAACCACGTAAGAGCCGCCTGGACATCTAGATAGCTATTCTCCAAATCTTCTAGTTGATAAGATTGACGGTTGCCTGGCAGCGGTGTATTTCCATGACCCCGTAGATTTATGGCCAGTACTATATAACCCTTTTCCAGCAGTAAATCCTCAAAGCTTAGAGTGCCCATCTGGAACCAGTCCTGCACGTAATCGCGGCTAAAATCGTGGACCAGAATGACTACCGGCAGGCCCTGCCCTTGGTCAGGTCGTCCATACATAGCGCCGACCATTACCGAATCGATAGAGGGAAAAAAGTGGGGGGCCATCGAAAAAGATATTCCACTGCCCTTTCCATACTTATCGGGATCTGGACCTGTAAGAAAATCTTCCCGGTCCTCGCCAGTGCTGCAGCCCCAAAATCCCGCCAGGAGCAACAAATTGAAAACCAGGACAAAATTGCGCACGAATCTAGCCATCGGAAAACTCCTCGTCGAACCAAGTTCATTACAAATCTTGGCTTAGCTTAGAATTTAACAAGTTTTCCGCGGCCCTGTCAAACGAGCAGCACCCCCCCTCGCCTTGACGGACCCACACTTTTTTTATGTATTTTTTGCACAAGGTTCCCCAATCCTATGATCCGCGTTCGCAATCTAAGCTTCACTCACCCCGGCAACATCCCGGCGCTGCGCCATATCAACCTCGATATCATCCCCGGGGAGCGCCTCGCTTTGATTGGAGCAAACGGCTCCGGTAAAACCACCCTGGCCCGTTGTTTTAATGGCCTGGAAAGTCCCCAAAGTGGCCGGATCGACGTCGATGATCTAGCCGCATACCCCCCCGGCGACCTTTTCGAGATCCGCAAGCGGATTGGCATGGTTTTCCAAAATCCAGATGATCAACTAGTGTCAACCACGGTTGAGAGCGAACTGGCTTTTGGCCTTGAAAACCTGGCCATAGCCCCCGAGGAAATGCACTTTAGGGTAGAAGAAGCCCTGAGCCAATTTCACCTTGAAATTTACCGCCACCACCCCCCAAATCGCCTTTCGGGCGGCGAGAAACAGCGCCTCGCCATTGCCGCGGCCATGATTCTGCGTCCCCGCTACCTAATTCTGGACGAACCCACAGCCCTGCTCGATCCCCAGGGTCGAGCTGAGATTCTGGCACTGCTGGACGACCTCAAAGACCGATTTGGCACCACTACTATCCACATAACCCAGCTGCCGGCAGAAGCGGTTCAAGCCGATCGGATTATCGTCCTGCACCAGGGTTGCGTAATCTACGATGCTGCACCTACTGTA
The DNA here is from genome assembly GCA_964005845.1 of uncultured bacterium. GTDB lineage: Bacteria > Latescibacterota > UBA2968 > UBA8231 > UBA8231 > CAXFTV01. Next base: position 2,245 of record CAXFTV010000371.1, on the reverse strand, counting down.
GTATTCCAGAACGGCGCAAAATTGCGCGAAATAGGGCTCGAGGTGCCTTTCCCCCAGTCTGTGCTTACTCCTCTTAAAAACTTTAAAGACATAGCTTTAGACTCCGATCCACCTATCGAAATACTGGCCGAAGCTCTGGCTCCGGGTCTCGCTACCACCACCCGGGAATCGAATCCATCTACCCCACCCCCCAGCCTGCCTGCCAAGCTCTCGACCCAAGCCCTTGAGCACATCTACGACCAGGGACTTCCCAGCCAACGTACTGGACTCGACAAAATCAGTGTGGAAATTCCCCGCGGTGGCATTGTCGCCCTGGTTGGTCCCAGTGGCTCTGGCAAGACCACCCTGGCTCAGCACCTCAACGCCCTGCTTAAACCGCACCGCGGCCGGATCCTGCTAGATGGCCAGGACATCTGGACAGCTGGAATAGAAATGTCGAATATTCGGCGTCGGGTGGGTCTCGTCTTCCAATTCCCCGAACTTCAGCTCTTCGAAGAAACCGTGGATTTGGATGTGGCCTTCGGGCCTAAGAACTTGGGTTTTTCTGCCGCCAGAATAGATGAGCAGGTAAGCAAAGCCCTGACTGCGGTGGCCCTCCCCCAAAAAGATTTCGGCCACCGCTCCCCGCTGGCCTTGAGCGGTGGCGAAAAACGCCGGGTCGCCCTGGCTGGCATCCTGGCCATGGATCCCGAAGTCCTGGTGCTCGACGAACCCACAGCTGGGCTCGATCCGGGCGCCAGCCGGAACTTGCGCGTGGTTTTTCAACAGCTAAATCAGCAAGGTACCACCCTTGTTTTAATCACCCACGATATGGACCTGGTCGCCCATTTAGCTACCCATATCGTCGTCCTCAGTGCGGGACGGCTAGTGCTCCAAGGTCCTGCCCGGGCCGTCCTGAGCAATCCAAATTTCCCCCAAGTCGGCGGTCTTGAGCCACCACCTCCCGTCCAGCTTATGCATGCACTTGCCACCAGGGGCTGTGCCGTCCCAACCGACTTGATCACCCAGGATGAAGTCACCGACTTCCTCGCCACCTTCTACAAACCCCCTGAAGGGGACCTCTAATAAACCGAGGATATGCAACCATGCCCATCCATCAGCACCACCTCCTGATCCGCAATGGACACCTGATCGACCCGGCCAACCACCTCGATGCACCTCTGGATATTCTGCTACAAGCGGGTAGAGTTAGCCGGATGGGGAAAAACCTTTCCGCCGATGCGGACACCCCCGTTCTCGAAGCATCAGGACTTATTCTCGCTCCCGGATTTATCGATGTCCACGTGCATTTGAGAGAACCTGGACTCGAACACAAAGAAACCATGGCTACTGGCGCAGCGGCGGCGGCGGCGGGCGGGATTTGTGCCATGGCCGCTATGCCCAATACCCTGCCTCCACCAGATGGGATTGACACACTAGAGGATATCCAGCGGCGGGCAAGGCCCGCCTCGGTGCGCATTTATCCAATCGCTTGTATTACGAAAGATCGCGCCGGGGGCGAGCTAGCTCCACTCGAGGATCTTGCAAAGTCCGGAGCTGTGGCCTTTTCAGATGATGGCGACCCGGTAGAAAACACCGCCCTAATGCACCGGGCTCTGGAGATCGCCCAGCGCATCGACCGGCCAATTTTCCCGCACGAAGAAGTAAAAGCCCTGACTGCAGGAGGCTGCATGCACGAAGGGGAAATTTCCGCCCAGCTCGGAGTCAAAGGTATGCCATCTGCAGGGGAAGAGGAAATGATTGCCCGCGATATCGAGCTGGTACGACAGACCGGCGGCCCCCTGCACATTGCCCATATCAGTACTGCCGGCGCCGTCGAACTTGTACGTCAGGCCAAAGCCGAAGCTCTACCTGTGACCTGCGAGGTCCTGCCACATCATTTTATCCTCAGTGATGCCGAAGTCGCCCGCCAGGGGACAGCCGCAAAAATGAGTCCTCCCCTGCGCACCGGCGCAGATGTACAGGCCATGCTGGATGGTCTCCAGGATGGAAGCATCGATCTAATTTCTACCGATCATGCACCCCATACCGAAGCTGAAAAAAAACTCCCTCTCGAGGAAGCGCCCTTCGGAATCGTCGGCCTGGAAACGGCAATTGGTCTCACGCTGACCTACCTTGTTGAACCGGGTATCCTAGATTTGCGCAGCGCCATTGAGAAATGGACCTGGTCCCCGGCGCGGGCCCTCCGCCTTCCGGGCGGCCGTTTGAGCCCGGGAGACCCCGCCGACCTCACCCTCATCGATCC
>CAXFTV010000370.1:0-4917 GCA_964005845.1 uncultured bacterium | reverse complement strand
CGTCGCGTTCGAGTTGTTTGGTTTTGTCTTCGAGGATGGGGTCGTCGACGGATTCGGGCGAGAGCGAAAAACAATGGGTGCTCTCGTCGACATCGGTGAGGTAGAGCATGAGCTGAATATAGTCCATGCGCAGCGGGTGCTCGGGCCAGTGTGCCCGGTCCCGGTGCCAGCCCTGTTGCGGCTCGCCCTCGTAGGGTCCCATGTGGCGGATGCCGATTTCGCCGAAGCAGAGCGGACCGCCCATGAGTTCTTCGACGGCCCGCAGGATGAGGGGGTGGCGGATGATTGTGTCGAATGCGGGCGAGGTGACGAGGGCGTCGTAGTTGCCGGCCTGGGTGCCGCGCTGGACCCAGCGCAGCGGCGCCTTCTCGCGGTCGGCAGCGAAAAGGCGGTTGAATTTTCGCACCTCGCCGGGGGTTAGCAGATCGGTGCGCACGAGGTAGCCGTACTGGGCAAAAAAATCGCGGTCGAATTCGGTGAGGATGGCCATCGAGTTTTTCCAGGTTGGCTCGGGGAAACCAGCTTTACAGCGCTGCAAGCGAAGATGAAAAATCGAGATAATTAAGCTTTTGCCGGCTCCACTGTCAAGGGAACCGGCAGAGGTGGTCGACGCCGTTCGCGCCGTTCTCCTTGCGCTGGCTCTGGGGCCGCGGAATTTTGAGACGGCTGTTAAAATTTCGGGAGGAAAAAAATGGCTAAACTCAAGGGGAAGGTCGCCCTGGTCACCGGTTCGGGCCGCGGCCTGGGGCGCTCCTACGCCCTGCGGCTCGCCGGACTCGGGGCCGATGTCGTCATCAATGACGTGAATCTGGAATCGGCAAAACAATACGATGAAGAACTGAGCGCCGCCACGGTCATGGACGAAATTCGCGCCATGGGGTGCCGCTCTCTCGGCATCGAGGCCGACCTGGCAAAAAAAGCCGCAGTCGAAGCCCTCTTCGCGCAGATACTCGATGCGTTCGGGCGGGTGGATATCCTGGTCAATAACGCCGGCGGTGGCCTCAGACCGCCCGGCGAGCACAGCGCCGATGAGTTATTCGACTTCACTATGGAGATCAACCTGATGAGCGCGGTGTATTGCTGCCAGGTGGCGAGCGCGCCGATGAAGCGGCAGGGCCGCGGCAAGATTGTCAACATCTCTTCGCTGGCAGGGCTCACGGGGCGCGGCGGCGGCGCGCCCTACAGCATTGCCAAAGCGGGGATCGCCCACTACACCAGAGTGCTGGCCGCGGAGCTGGGGCCGCACGGCGTCAACGTCAATTGCATTGCGCCGGGTTATATCATGAGTTCGCGAAAAGTGGCCGAAGGCATGGGGCAGGGCGGCAGCGCCGAGACGGAACAGATCGCCCTCGGCAGACTGGGCACCCCCGAGGATTGCGCCAAAGTAGTAGAGTTCCTGTGTACGGATCTATCGGACTACGTAACCGGTCAGTGCATTTCCGTATGTGGTGGGATTGTAATATAGAGCGCTTCTATTGTTCCGGGCCCGACTTCCGCTAGCCGATTCAACTAAAAACAGAGCGATTTACGCGGCCCTGGCCGCGACCGGCACCAGCGGGCGAATGGCCGCAGTCCGTCCGCCTAGCAACCATTCGCCCGCGGCAAATTTTGTGCTTGTCAGGCGAGGCCCAGGGCCGCGTCGATTTCCGCCTGGTATTCATAGACCTCGCAGTTTTCCACCTCGCTCATCTGCACCGTGCGGCCCAGCCGGCTGGATTCGAAAAGGGCGTAAATCGCGGCCACGTCCTTCATGCCTTCGATTCCATCCACTTCGATTTTTCGCCCGCTGAGGATGGCCTCGGCCAGTTCGAAGTACTCCAGCGCCAGCAGCTTCCAGTCCACGTCCTGGGTAGCGACCCCGTCCGGAAAGAAGTGCGCCGCCAGCGGCTCCAGGGCGAAACCGGTGCTGCTGGCGAGGATCTCTTCCTGCTGCATCTCTTCCTGGTCGGCCATTTTCAACTGGACGCGGGCGCCGCGGCTGCCAAAGCCCCGGATGCTGCCCGCGGTGCCGAAGATCGCTTCGCCGCCGCAGCTGCCGTGGCCGCCCAGCCCTACGACCCAGCTGACCATGGTTCCACTTTCCATGCGGAATGTGCCCACCGAGGTATCTTCGGCGCTAGCCCGAATCTCGCTTTCCATTTCGGCGTGGCGCGCCTGGTAGAACTTGTAGGGGCTGTTGACGGTTTCCGGTTTTCTGCGCTGCGGCGTCGCCAGCTCCACCTGCCCGTAGACCTCCTTTATATCTCCTAGCTGGTAGCGGATCATGTCGGTGAAGTGGACGCCCAGATCCAGCAGCAAGCCGCCCCTTTCCTTCATGTGCCGCCAGGGCGTGATAAAAACCTCGTGGTGCGGAGCCAGCGAGTGGAAGGTGGCCATATAGGGGCGGCCGATGGAATCCTGTTGCAGCAAGTGGTTGACCAGCCGGGCAGAGGGGTCGCGGCGAAAATTTTCGGCTATCGAGAGGAGGCGGTCGTTGCGCCTGGCCGCCGCCATCATCAAATGGCAGCCCTTCACCGTGATGGCCATGGGTTTTTCCACCATTACGTGCAGCCCCAGATCCAGCGCCTGGCACACTACCGTGTGGTGTACGCAAGGATCCACGACGACGTCCACGGCGTGCAAATCGGCGACCTGGTTTTTCATTTCCTCCAAATCGGTAAAAACTTCGGGCCGCTGGCCCAGGAGCTTCTCGGCTTCATCGGCAGCCAGCTCGGCATTATCGCGCCGGATATCGCATACGGCGGCCAGTTCGACGTTGTTGAAAGGCGTTTTGTACAGTTCTGCCAGTCCGTACAGATGCCGGGTGCCCATGCCGCCGCAACCCACCAGGGCCGATCTTATCTTGTCCATTTCATCTCCTCGCAGGTAAAAATTTGTATAAATCTACAGTGAAAGAAACGCGTCTGGCCGTGCCCCCGGTGCGCTGCGCGCTTTAAGCAGCTGTCTCAAAATTCGCTCTGCAGCCCGCGCGCGAAGCCCAGATTGGAATTTTGCGACCGCTGCTAAGGAGGACCCGGTCAACCGGGTGAACCTCAGGCGAAGCTAGCGGCGGTGCGAAAAGCCGCCCCAAAGCGCAAAGACGCAATTCCCGCGGTCGTGCAGGGGCTGGAACTGCAAGGGCCCCGGGGCGCTAAGTTTTCACAGAGCTATAAAAAGTGCGTTTTTTCGCACCTGTCCAGATGGATTGTAAAACGACCTGAACGGGGGCGGCTAAAGCTGCCATACAAGTCTATGATGGGCGCCGGCAGAGTGGGGAAAATTTACTTTGCCCAGCGCCCGCGCGGCGGCGGAAATTTCAACTGTGCTGCTAAACTCTTCCGTGGCGGATATCCAGCATGCGCCGGGTCAGTTCGTAGCGCAGCGGCTCGCCTGTGAAAAAGCGCGCGAATTCGTCCAGCATGTACGATTGGTACAGGTGCAGCGAATCGGGTGCGTACCAGGCGACGTGGGGCGAGATGAAGATATTGCGCAGCGCGCGCAGCGGGCTGTCCTGCGGCAGAGGTTCTTCTTCGAAGACGTCCAGGCCGGCGATGAGTTCGCCGCTTTCGACCTTGTGGATCAGCGCCTGCTGGTCGATTACCTGGCCGCGGCTGCAGTTGATCAGGATGCTTCCCTTGCCCAGAAGCTCGAGTTCGCGCACGGCGATCATTTTTTCGGTTTTTTCCGTGTGCGGTACCTGCACTACCAGAATTTCGGCGTGTTCCAGCACGCGGTCCAATTCGTCCCGCACAATGCCGAGACGGGCAACCGATTCCGCGTCTAGGTAGGGGTCGTGTACCAGCAGGTCGACCTGGAAAGGAGCCAGTAGCTCGATCAGGCGCTGCCCTATGTGGCCGCAGCCTATGAGGCCGATTTTGCGGCCGGTGAGTTCGCCGTTGACAAAATCCTGGTTCGGCGATGTGGCCCATTTCTCGCTGCCCTCCATCATCTGCCGGAAGAGCGTGCCGACATTGCGCAGACACATCAGAATCAGGGCCAGGTTCCACTCTGCCACCGGATTCGCCGGGGCGATATTGGAGACGTCGACCACTTTGACGCCGTGCTCTGCGGCGGCCTCCATATCGACTCCCGTGCCAAAGCGGTCGCCGTCGATGCCGACGAGTTGCAACGCGGGCGCCGCTTTAAAAACCCGGCGCGTCAAATCGGGCAGACTGGCGCCCATCTTGATCAAGCCGCGGCAATCCTGCAGCGCCGCGCTCAGTTCCTCTGCGCTGTAAGTGTGACCGCTTTTGAGTTCCATCGGCTCTATATACTGGCAGAATCTCTCCCAGTAAGCCGGAGGCACCTTCGGCTTTGCCAGCAGTACTTTTGCCCTCATGGTGCAATTGTCTCCCGTGTAGATGTGGAGTTTTTAATGCGCCACCGAGCCGTCCTCGTGCACGCTGCCGGCAAAGGTCATGGGCTGGTAGGGCGGCATCGCCGCCAGCGCCTCTTCGTCGATCTCGACCCCGATGCCCGGTTTGTCCGGCACGATCCGGTAGCCGTTTTCCAGGCGCACCGGTTCGTCGACCATTTCGCTGGCTCCCTCGTTGGCTTCCATGACGACGTAGTTGGGGATGGCCGCTGCCAGTTGCACGAAAGCCGCGTTGTTGACTGCCGTGCCCATCAGGTGCGGGAAGAGACCCACGAAGGCGGCTTCGGCCAGGGCGGCGATCTTTTTGACCTGGGTAAAGCCGCCGGCCAGAGAGACATCGGGGCGGATCAAGCTGACGATCTGCCGATCGATCAGATCCTTGAACTGGTAGAGATTGTAAAAGCGCTCGCCGGTGGCAAGCGGGATGTTCACGTGGCGGGCCACGTACTCCAGGGCCTCGACGCTCTGGGGCGCCACCGGGTCTTCGCAATAGTGGATTTTGAAGGGCTCCAGTTCCCGTGCCAGGGTGATGGCCTCTTCGGGCCGCAGGTTGCGGTGGATTT